>JBEIJM010000012.1:0-36849 GCA_040380205.1 Gemmatimonadaceae bacterium | reverse complement strand
ACCGCCGAGCGCCAGCTGGTGGCCCACACCAGCGCATCCCCCGCCGCCGTGCGCACCACCGCCATCCGGTCCCCCGTCACCCCCCCCGCCGCCCGCCGCACCACCTCCTCGTCGGTGATCTGCTGCGTCAGGAACAGCCGCGTCTCGAACTCCCCGAAGCTGTTGCTCCAGAGCACCGTCCCGGCGGTGGGCGTCGGCAGCGTCACCACGGTGGGGCGCAGCCGGTTGGCCGGCTCGGTGAAGTACGCGTCGTCGTGCAGCAGCTGCGCCGTGGACACCGGCAAGTCGCCGTACAACGTGGACTCGGGGCGCTGCAGGATGTAGCGCCGCACGAAGTCGGCGCCCCCCAGATACGGGAACAGCAGCCCTTCGCGAATGGCCATGGGCGCGGCGGCGAACACCGGCATCCCCCCCTGCCCGTCGCGGATCATGTCGCGGATGCGGTCCCACCCGCCCGGCATCTTCATCATCGGCCCGGCGTTGGGGTTGGTGCGCAGCTGCAGCGACACCGCCTGCCCTTCCAGCACCGCCTGCGCCGCCAGCTGCCGATCGGCGTCCTCCACCTGCTCCTGGATGGAGTCCACCTTCACGTACTGGTCCTGCAGCGCGTGCACCAGCTCGTGCGCCACCGTCTGCTCCAGCAGCGCCTTGGGGGCGCCCCCCACCACGTACAGCGTGTCGGTGCGGGGATCGTAGTACCCCACCACCTGCTCCTCCAGCAGCCGCTGCAGCAGCGCGTCCAGCCGCATGGTGTCGGGGATGAGCCCCAGCAGCCGATACGCCGCCTCCTGCCCCACCAGCTGCTGCTGCGCCCGCGGCGAGGCCAGCTGCTGCCGCACGAACACGGCCACCTCGTCGCGGTTCCGCTCGGCCACCGCCGGCGGGGTCTTGAAGCGCAGCCCGGTCTCCTTCTCGATGCGCGGCACATAGCGCGCCACCAGGTCGGCGTAGGGACCGGCACCAGGGCGCTCCCCACCACAGGCACCGGCCGCCACCGCGCCGGCCAACACCAACGCCGAGGTCAGCCGCATCCGGACACCCCGCGCGGGGCGTGACAGACAGCGGGAGGCGCCTGCGGCAGCGGAAGAACGCATCAGACGGGCTCGGGAAAGGTGCGGGTGAGGTACCAGGTGATCAACGGGGTCCCCCAAAGCAGGACCAGCAACGCGGCTGGCGCAAGGAACACCCCGAAGGGGACCTCGGGGAAGGCAAACGCCTCGCCGCGGCGGCGCGCGCGCAGCCACCCCACCGGCGCCACCACCACCAGGAAGGCCACCGCCCCCACGAACGCGCCGGCAAAGATCGTGAGGAGCGCGCGCTCGGGCCCCAGCGCCGCGCCCACCATCGCCATCAGCGTGCTATCGCCAAAGCCCATCGCCTCGCGCTTCAGCACCACCTCCGCCAGCCACCCGATGATGGTGATGGCCCCGGCCCCCACGCACGCCCCCAGCACCGCGTCCCACGGGCCCGCGAAGCGCGTGGCCTCGCCGGTGAACAGCTGCGCCACCGCCCCGCCCACCCCCACCAGCAGCCCGGTCACCGTGTAGCCGTCGGGGATCAGGTAGTGGCGCGCGTCGGTCACCGCCACCCCCAGCAGCAGCGTGCCGAACACCGCCACGCGCACCGCCTCCAGCCCCGCCCCGAAGGCCCAGAGGCAGGCCAGCCACCCCGCCGCCACCAGCAGCTCCACCGCCGGATACTGCAGCGAGATGGGGAGCCGGCAGCCCCGGCACTTGCCCCCCAGCAGCAGCCAGCTGACCACGGGGATGTTCTCGTGCCACGCAATGCCGCGCGCGCACCGGGGGCACCGCGACCGGGGGCGCACCACGCTGCCCTCCACGGGCCACCGCGCGATGCACACGTTGAGGAACGAACCGATGGAGGCGCCCATCACCCCCGTGGCCACAAGGGCCAGCAGGCGGAGGTCGGCGGGGAGCAGATCGAGGGGCACGCGAGACGAGTGAAGGGGATCCCTACGCGCGCGCCGGCAGTGGCGCGCGAAGGGCGTGCAGCAGGATGCCGGTGGCCACCGCCACATTGAGCGATTCCACCGCGGGGGCCATGCGGATGGCCACGCGCGCGGGGACCCCGCGCTCCACCTCGGCGGAGAGCCCGGCCCCCTCGTTCCCCACCACCAGCGCCAGCGGCCCCGCGGCCAGCGTGCCGGCCAGCGTCTCCACCGGCACCCCGCCGCCGTCGGCCGCCCAGCAGGGGATGCCATGCGCCGCCAGGAAGGCCGCCACCTCCCCCCAGGCCAGCGCCAGCACCGGGTGGTGGAACAGCGCACCCATCGCACTACGGACGACCTTGGCGTTCCAGAGGTCAACGGTCCCGGGGAGCGCCAGCGTGGCGGTGACCCCCAGCGCGGCAGCGGTGCGGATGCAGGTGCCGGCGTTGCCGGGGTCCTGCACGCCGTCCAGGATGAGGTACCGCGCCCCCGCCCCCGGAGGGGCCCCCAGGGTGTGCCGCGGCAGGTCGGCCACGGCCAGCACCCCCTGCGGGGCCTCGGTATCGGCCGCCGACGCAAAGGCGGCCTCGTCCACCACCTCCACGGGGATCCCGCGGGCCACGGCGGCGGCGTGCACGGCGGCGCCCCGCGGGGTGGCCTCCAAGGCCGGCGACGCCAGCAGCGCGCGCACCCGCAGCGGCGAGGCCAGCAGCGCCTCCACCGTCCGGATCCCCTCCGCCACGAACGCCTCGCGGCGCTCGCGCGCCTTGCGACGCTGCAGGTCGCGGGCTTGGGTCAGTATCTTGCTGGCAGTGGCCATGAACGCTCAGGAGGAAACGATGCCGTGGAATATGCGCAGGAGCCCCGGGCCCGCGCGCCGGATGGTGCGCGCCACCGTGGGGAGGAAGGGGGGGCTGCTGGCGCGGGCGGCCGTGCTGATCAGCGCGGGGGCCACCGCCTGCGTCCCGTCGCAGGTGCAGGAGCAGGAGCTGGGGAACAGCTACGCGCAGCAGATCGAGCAGCAACTCCCCATGGTACGCGACCCCGAGGTGGATCGCTACATCAACCTGCTGGGCGACTCCATCGCCCGCGTGGTGGACGAGCGGGGGCTGACCTGGCGCTTCACCGTGGTCAACCAGCCCGAGGTGAACGCCTTTGCCGTCCCTGGCGGGCACATCTACGTGAACCGCGGCCTCATCGAGAAGACCGTCACCATGTCCGAGCTGGCGGGGGTGCTGGGGCATGAGATCGCCCACGTGACCCGCCGGCACAGCGTGAACCAGATGGTGAAGGCGCAGCGCGCGAACGTGGGGCTGACCGGACTGTGCATCTTCGTCCCCTCCGCGTGCCAGGGGGTGGCCGGTGCCGGCGTGCAGCTGATTGCCCAAGGGGCGTTCGCCAAGTTCAGCCGGGACGACGAAATCGAGGCCGACCGCTACGGCGTGCAATACGTGACCCGTGCCGGCATCGACCCGCGGGGGGTGCCGAACATGTTCCGCATCCTGCTGGGGGAGCGCAAGGCCAACCCCTCGGGGGTGGAGGCGTTCTTCGCCTCGCACCCCATCGAGGAGAGCCGCGTGGCCGACACCGAGGCGCTGATCACCCCCATCGACCCGGCCGTGCTGGCCACGCTCACCAGCGACTCGCCGGCCTTTCAGGCGTTCAAGCGGCGGCTGGCCTCGCTGCCGCGCGCCCCCGCCGCCGGTCGCTGAGGGGCGCGGGCGGGGGGACGTGCCGCCACGGGGCGGCGCCCCCTCGCCGCCGCCCCGTCACACCAGGTCGCGCACGAAGCGGGTGACCAGCGCCTCGAACGCGCCGGCCACCCGCGCCCCGGTCTCCATCACCTCGCCGTGGTGCAGCAGCGCGCTGGCGATCCCCGCGGCCTGGTTGGTGATGCACGACACCGCCGCCACCCGCATCCCCAGCGCCCGCGCCACGATCACCTCGGGGACGGTGGACATCCCCACCGCGTCGGCCCCCAGCCGCTCCAGCATGCGGACCTCGGCTGGCGTCTCGAAGGTGGGGCCCAGCAGCCCCGCGTACACGCCGTCGTGCAGCGGCACCCCCACCCCCTGCGCGGCCGCATGCAGCTGCGCCCGCAGCGCGGCGTCGTAGGCCACGGACATGTCGGGGAACCGCTCCTCCCCAGGCTCCACCGCCCCCACCAGCGGATTGCGTCCCATCAGGTTCAGGTGGTCGGCAATGGCCATCAGGTCGCCGGGGCGAAAGGTGCGGCGGATGCCCCCGGCCGCGTTGGACGCCAGGTACACCCGCCCCCCCAGCGCGTGCAGCACCCGCACCGGGAAGCCGGCCAGCGCCGCGTCGTGCCCCTCGTACAGGTGGAAGCGTCCGGCAAAGCACACCACCGCTCGCCCGGCCAGCGTCCCCGCCACCAGCGCCCCGGCGTGCCCCGCGACCGTGGTCCCCGGAAACCCCGGGATGTCGGCGTAGGGGATGCGCACCGCGTCCGCGATGGACGCCGCCAGCCCCCCCAGCCCCGAGCCCAGCGTGATCCCGCACACCGGGGGCACCCACGCGCCTCCGGTGACGCCCGTCACCGCCGCGCGAATGGCCTCGGCCGTCCGCTGGGCGGCCACCGTGCCCGCCACCGAGGGATGACCCGCCACCGGCGCGCTCACGCGTCCGCCCCGGCCAGCGCCTGCTGCAGCCGCGCGATGTCCCGCGCCGCCGCCTCGCGCAGCGCCCGCCGCTGCGCCAACGGCAGGAACGCCGCGTCAAAGGCGTTCAGCGCCAGCGCCCCCAGCGTGGCCAGGTCAAACCCCAGGTGCTCGGCGCACCGCAGGTACTCGTCCACCAGCGACACGCCGCTCATGAGCCGATTGTCGGTGTTGAGGGTGACCACCCCCCCCAACGCCAGGTGGCGCGCCAACGGATGCTCGGCGAACGAGGCGGCCACCCGCGTCTGCACGTTGCTGGTGGGGCACACCTCCAGCGGGATGCCGTGGTCCACCACGTACGCCTCCAGCGCCGGGTCCTCACGCAACCGCGTGCCGTGCCCGATGCGGTCGGGGTGGCAGTGCGCCAGGGCGGCCCGGATGGACGAGGCGCCGTCCCCCTCGCCGGCGTGATAGGTCACCCACAGGTCGTGGCGACGCGCATGCGCGAACGCCTCGGCAAACGGCGCCGCCGGATACCCCGCCTCGGGGCCCGCCGCGTCAAAGGCCACCACCCCCGCGCCGCGGCACGCCACCGCCAGCTCGGCCATGGCCATGGGGTGCGGCACCGGGATGCTCTTGAGCAGGCAGACGATCAGCCGCGCCACCGTGCCGGTGGCGGCCTCCCCCTGCTGCGCGCCACGCCACACCGCGGCCATCACCTCGTCGAGGGACAGCCCGCCCCGGGTGTTGAGCGCCGGACAGAAGCGGATCTCCACGTAGCGCGTGCCGTCCCCCGCCGCATCCTCCACCAGCTCGCGGGTGATGCGCTCCAGCGCCGGGGCGTCCTGCATTACCGCCAGCGTCACCTCGAACCGCGCCAGGTAGTCCTCCAGGCGCCGCGCCTCATCCACGCGCATCCAGTCGCCCAGCGCCTCGGCCGCCACCGGCAGCGCCACGCCGCGCTCGGCCGCCAGCGCCGCCAGCGTGGCCGGGCGCAGCGAGCCATCCAGGTGCACGTGCAGCTCCGCCTTGGGGAGGCGGCGCACCGCCTCCACGAACGCCGGGGTGAGCACCGGGCCGCTCATGCGGCTCCTCCGGCGGGCGCGGCGTCATCGGCCTCCGCCAGCGGCGCGCGCGCGGTGACCACCCGCAGGATGCTGCCGCTGACCAGCGGCGCCTCGGGGGCGCACGGCAGCCCGCGGCTGTCGGTGATGCGCCGCCGCCCTTCGCGCACCGCCACGGCCTCCTCGGTGCCGAACGCCGCGTCGTAGGCGGCCACGGCGTCCAGCGCGCAGGCGCCCGGCGGCACGGTCACGCCGCGCTCGTTCACGTAGGCGCGGAGCGCGTCAGCCGCCACAGGGATGGGCGTCAGGGCGGGTGCCCCCGACGGGGTGGAGGAAGCGGTGCTCATCGGGAGGACCCGGTGGGGCGGATGCGGGGGACGTCGTCCCCGCGCACCGGCTGAGGGAGGCGCGTCAGGTAGGCGGCCAACATGTCGATGTCGCGAATGGGGAGCACCTCCTGCGCGATCGCCCGCGCCGTCGCCGTCCCCTCGGGGTCGTCCAGCATGAAGTCGTTCACGATCAGCGTGTACACGCGGGCCGGGTCCAGCGGCGCCCCGCGCGCGTCGCGCACCGCCACGACCCGCTCCCCGCGCGGGCGCGCAGGGTCGTACTCGATGGTGAGCCCGCTCACGTGCACCCCGGGGCGCCCCGACCACACCCACCGCTCGGCCGCCGCCACCAGGTCGCGCCCGCGCAGCGTGACCTTGGCCAGCACATTCCCAAAGGGGGTCACCTCATGCACGCCGCCGTAGGTGAGCGCCCCCGCGGCCACGTCGGCGCGGATGCCGCCGTTGTTCCACGCGGCGAAGTCGCCGTTCCCCTGCACGCGCGCGGCGTCGGCCAGCAGCTGCCCCAGCGCGTGCTGGTCGCCGCGCCGGGGGAGCGCCTCGGCCACCTGCGCCACCGGCGCGGCCATGCGCGCGGCCACCCGCGCCGAGGCCGCCCGCACCACCGAGTCCACCACCGGGTCGGCCCCCGCCACCTGCGAGGCGTCCACCGGGCGCACCGACACCACCGGCGTCCCGCCATCCAGCGGCAGGTCCACCACCACGATGGCGCGGCCGTTGGAGGTGGGCTCCACCACCGGCATGCCGTTGACCGTGGTGGTGAGATTCACGTGCGCGTGCCCCATCACGAACAGGTCGGGGCGCGCGGTCAGGCGCCCCGCCACCTCCAGCCCCTCCCCCTGGCACTGCGCCGGGCGGTCGCGCTCGCACCGCGCCCCGTCGTGGATGACCGACACCACCACCTGGGCGCCGGCCGCGCGCAGCGCCCGCACCCGCTCGCTGATCACCGGCGCCGGGTCGGCGAAGCGCAGCCCGCGCACGTTGCGCAGCTTGGTGGTGTTGGGGGTGTGCGTCCCCGCCGTCCCCACGATGCCGATGCGCACCCCGCCGCGCTCCACCAGCGTGTCGGCGCGCAGCCAGGCCGGGCGCGTGCCGTCGGGGCCCAGTACATTGGCCCCCAGCACGCGGTAGCCCAGCTCCGCCACGCGCTGGCGCAGCGTGTCCTGCCCGAAGTCGAATTCGTGGTTCCCCAGCGCCCCGGCCACCACGTGCAGGCGGTTCATCACCGCCACCGTGGGACGCCCAGCATCCCAGTCCGAGGCCGGAGAGCCGGTGAACAGGTCCCCCGCGTCCACCACCACGCTCTGGCAGGCGCCGGTGCACTCGCGCCGCGCCCGTTCAATGGCCGCCGACAGCGCCACCGCCCCGCCGGTGCGCCGCGCCCCCTCCTGCCGCGGGGCCAGCGTGGCGTGGAAGTCGCTCATGGCAATCACGCGCACCGTGCGCCCGGTTGGGGCCACCCCCGCGGTCGCCCCTGCGGCCGGCGCCGTGCCCGCCGCCTCGGCCCCCGCGCCGCGCCGCTGCTCCCGATACGCCGCCGCCACCGCCGCGGCCGGCTCCAGCGTCCAGTTCCGCTCGGCGTACGCCCCCAGCTCCAACGTCCCCACCCGCCGTGCCTCGTCAATCAACAATTGGCGGATGTCCACGTCCTTCTCGTACACCACCGGGGCGCCCGCCAGCATGGCGTACCCGCCCCCGCCCCCGGCCCGGTAGTTGTTGAGCGCCAGCGTGAACTGGTCGCCGTCCTGCACGGCGCGCCCGCGCACCAGCAGCCGCGTGACCCGCTCCCCCACCGGGCGGCGCAGGTCCAGCGTGTACGTCGCGCCGCTCACCACGTCAAAGTTGTAGCCGGGCACCCGCGGGTCCACGATCCCCCCCGGCGGCACCGCGTCGCCGGGGCCCAGCGTGCGATAGTAGCGCGCCGCGTGCTCCAGGAACGCCCGCAGCTGCGCCCCCGTGATGCGCACCGCCCGCAGCGTGTTGTCATACGGGTACAGCCGCGCAAAGTCGGCCAGCGTGACCGGCCCCGCGGCAAAGCCCGCGTCCAGCGAAAACGCCGCCGTGGCCGCCAGGTCGGCGCCCGTCTCGCGGCGCATCACCTCCGCCACGAAGTCGGTGAGCGGCACATCGGCCACCCGCGCGCTGTCCCCGCGCCACGCCACCAGCGCGCGCGCCACCGGGGCGGTGGCCCAGGCCACGGTGGCGGCATGCGTGCGCGCCGTGGCCGCCAGCACGTCGGGGTGCTCGGCGTGCCCCGCCACCCGCACCGACGCTCCGCGCCGCTCGGCCACCCGCCACCGCCGCCCCTGCCGCTCCAGCGTGAGCGTGGCCACCGCCACCGACGCCGCCCAGTTGCGCGGCTGCACCAGCAGCGCGCCGCCGATGGTGGTGTCCACCACCTCGCCGTGCGAGTGGCCGAACACCACCAGATCCACCCCGGGCACCTCGCGCGCCACCCGCGCCGCCACGTTCTCCGACGGCAGCCGCGTGGCCACCGTGTCGTAGCTGGTCGGCCCGTCCAGCCCCGAGTGCAACAGCGCCACCACCACGTCGGCCCCGCGTCGGCGCAGCGCCGCCGCCTCGGCCCGCACCGCCGGCAGGATGTCCCCCACCGTCAGCCCGGCCGCCGCCAGGTTGGCCTGGTCCCAGATCATCGACCCCGGCGTAGTCCCCCCCACGATCCCCACCCGCACCCCGGCGCGCTCCACCAGCGTGGACCCGGGCACCCACAACCGCCCCTTGGCGTCACGCAGGTTGGCCGCCAGGAAGGGGAACCCCGCCTGCCCCAGCGCCCGCCGCAGCAGCGGCACGCCATAGTTGAACTCGTGGTTCCCCAGCACCGCGGCGTCGTACCGCATGGTGTTCATGGCGGCCATCACCGGGTGCACTGGCGTGGGGGCCACCCGCGCCGCCACGAAGGTGAGCGGGTTCCCCTGCAGCAGGTCGCCCGCGTCCACCAGCACCACGCGCCCCGGGTGGGCGCGCCGCACCGAGTCCACAATGGTGGCCGCCCCCGCCAGCGAACGGGCCGGGTCGGCGCGGTTGGCCACGTAATCCCAGCCGCGCAGGCGGCCGTGGACGTCGGTGGTGGCCAGCACCACCAGGTCGGTGCGACGGGGTGTGCCTTGCGCCGCGGCCGGGGCGGCCAGGGCCCCGCCGAAGGTCAGGAGCGCGGCAGGCAGGAGGGACCCGAAGGCCCGGGGGCGCCGATGGCGCGCGAGCCCCCGGCGCGCACGGGAGGGGCGGCACGGGAGACGTTCCATGGGGGAATGCTAGCCGCCTTCGGCCCCCCCGAGGAGGGGGGCGGCTGCCTTGCCTCGCCCCGGATGCCCCGCGATGTTGGTCAGGGCGCGGCGCACCGCCGCCGACGGCGCGCGCCGGCCTGCCCCCGCCCCCGCCGATACCAGACCGTTACGCCGTCGTGGCGGAGCAGACACGCCGGCGCCCCAACCTCCTCCTGTTCGTGACACTCCCCGACCAGCCCGCGCGGCCCCCCCTCATCATCGGCATCGCGGGCGGATCCGGCTCGGGGAAGTCGACGCTGGCGCGCAAGGTGGCGGACGCCCTCCCCGGGGCCTCCGTGGCCTTCGTGGAGATGGACGCGTACTACCGCGACTTCCGGCACCTCACGCTGCAGCAGCTGCACCAGGTCAACTGGGATCACCCGGACGCCTTCGACCTGCCGCTGCTGGAGCGCCACCTGGGGGCGCTGGCGCGTGGCGAGGCGGTGGACATGCCGGTGTACGAGTTCGCCACCCACTCGCGCAGCGCGCAGGTGCGGCGGGTGGCGCCGGCAGACGTGGTGGTGGTGGATGGGATCCTGCTCCTGGCCGACGCGGCGGTGCGCGCGTGGTGCGACGTGAAGGTGTTCGTGGACGCGGACGCCGACGTGCGGCTGGTGCGGCGCATCCGGCGCGACACCGCGGTGCGCGGGCGCACGCTGGAGTCGGTGCTGGAGCAGTACCTGTCCACCGTGCAGCCGATGCACCTGCAGTTCGTCGAACCCAGCAAGCGGTACGCGGACGTCATCGTCCCGCGCGGGGGCGGCAACACCGTCGCCCTCGACATGCTCCTGGCGGCGATCCAGCGGCGACTCACCCTGCGCGGGGAGGCGCCGCGGGTCGGCGCCGCTCCCCAGCCGATCGAGTCGTCCTGACCGCCCCATGACGCCCCCTCCTGCCCCCGCCGAACGCATCCTCGTGGTGGACGACGAGCCCGAGATCGTCGCCCTGGTCGCGTATCACCTGGCCAAGGCGGGATACCGGGTGTCCACCGCCAGCAACGGCGAGGACGCGCTGGACGCGGCGCGGCGCGAGCACCCCGACCTCATCGTCCTGGACCTCATGCTTCCCGGCATGTCCGGCTTCGACATCCTCGAGCAGCTGCGCGCCGAGGAGGGGACGCGCGACGTGGCGGTGCTGATGCTCACCGCGCGGCGCGAGGAGCCCGACCGCATTCGCGGGCTGGAGCTGGGCGCCGACGACTACCTCACCAAGCCCTTCAGCCTGGCGGAGCTGGTGCTGCGGGTGGGGGCCATCCTGCGCCGCGCCGGCACCACCGTGCCGGGCTCCGCCGACAGCGTGGTGGTGGGGCCGCTGGTGATCGACCGCGGCGCGATGACGGTGACGGTGGCCGGGAAGCCGGTGGACCTCACCCCCACCGAATTCAAGCTGCTCCTCACCCTCGCGGAGCGGCGGGGGCGCGTGCAGGGGCGGGCGCACCTGCTGGAGACCGTGTGGGAAGCGGCGCCGGACATCCAGACGCGCACCGTGGACATGCACGTGCAACGGCTGCGCGCCAAGCTGGGCGACGCCGGGGAATTCATCGAGACGGTGCGCGGCTTCGGCTACCGGCTGCGCGCCTCCGCCGGGCGCGGCGGCTGACCCCCGTCGCGCGCTTCACCCAGCGCCTCCTCCTCCGGGGCGCCCTGATCGCCTTCCTGTTGGTGGTGGGGGCCGAGCTGCTGGTGCAGTACCGCGTGAGCGTGCGGGTGCGCGAGGCCGGGCGCGATCTGGCCCCCGGCGTGGCCGCCCAGGTGGAGGGGCAGGTGGCGCGGCTGGTGCGCGGCGACCTGGTGGTGATCGGGGCCACCGTGCTGGTGGTGGGGGTGGGGCTGGCCGCGCTGCTCCTCCTCCCGGTGGTGCGCCCCGTGGAGGCGCTGTGGGATGACGCGCGCGCCGTGGCGGCCAGCGGCCGCGTGCGGGGGAGCGTGCCCCCCCAGGGCGACGCGGCGGAGGACCGGCTCACCGATGCCGTGCGCAAGCTGGCCGAGCAGCTCGAGGGGCGCACCGACGCGCAGGCGGCGGAGGAGGCGCTCCGGCTGGCCATCGCCGACACCCTCACCGAAGGGGTCATCGCGGTGGACGCGCGCCGCCGGGTGGTGCGCATCAACGAGACGGCGCGGCAACTGCTCCGCGTCTGGGACGACGTACCCTTCCCCGCCGATCGCCTCCCCCCCCACCCGCCGCTGCAGCTGGCGTTGGCGGCGGTGATGGGCGGTGGCGCGGCGCCGCCCACCGAGCTGGTGGCCGACGAGCGCACCCTGGCGCTGGTGACCAAGGCGCTCCCCGGCGGGGGGGCGGTGCTGGCCCTCAACGACGTCACCCCCTTCCGTCGACTGGAGGCGGTGCGCCGGGACTTCGTGGCCAACGTCTCCCACGAACTCCGCACCCCGCTCACGGTCATCAGCGGCTTCGTGGAAACGCTGCAGGATGAGGCGCTCCCCGACGCGCTGCGCCGGCAGTTCCTGGGGATGGCCGAGCAGAACGTGCGGCGGATGCAGCGGATCGTGGACGACCTGCTGGACCTGTCGCGCATAGAGTCGGGAGGGTGGCGCCCCAAGCCGGTGACGGTGGAGATGGCGCCGGCCGCGGCCGACGTGCTCCTGCCGCTGCAGGGCGCGGCCGACGCCAAGGGGGTGGCGCTGCGCGCGGACATCGCCCCCGGGGGCGAACGGCTGCACGCCGACCCCACCGCCGTGCGGCAGGTGCTCTCCAACCTGGCCGAGAACGCGTTGCGGCACACCCCGGCCGGGGAGGTCGTGGTGTTCAGCACCCCGGACGAGGGGGGCAGCTGGATCGGGGTGCGCGACACGGGGATCGGCATCGGGGCCGAGCACCTGCCGCGCATCTTCGAGCGCTTCTACCGCGCCGATCCCGGGCGTTCGCGGGAGGCCGGGGGGACCGGGCTGGGACTGTCCATCGTGCGGCACCTGGCGGAGGCGCACGGCGGACGGGTGCGCGCCGAATCGGTGCCCGGCAGCGGCACGACGATCGCCTGCTTCTTTCCCACCCCACCCGGCTGGACGGGGACCGAAATCCCCCACCCCCGCGGAGCGGACGCCTAACGGGGGCCGGGCGGGTCCTGCCGCCGCGCGCGGCGTCCCACGAACGCCTCCGCCATCAGCCGAGGGAGCATCACCCCGGCCGCCCCCTCGATGGGGAGGATGCTGGGCCCACTGCGCTGCCCCGCCATGGTGGGGTTGACCACCAGCACCGTCGCGCCGTGCGCGGCGGCAATCCAGGGGAGCGACGCGGCCGGCTCCACCATGTTGGAGGTCCCCACCGACAGGAACACGTCACAGGCAATGGCCGCGCTCCGGGCCGCCTCGAACGCATCCATCGGCAGCGGCTCGCCAAACCAGACCACGTCCGGGCGCATCAGCGCGCCGCAGGCGGCGCACCGCGGGATGGCCTCCTCCCCGCTCGCCGGCGCGTCCCCCGCGGCGTCGTCCGGTGCCGGCACCCGCTCCGCGCACCCGGCCGAGCACCGGATATGGAAGAGCGACCCGTGCAGCCGCAGCACCGCCGACGTCCCCGCCCGTTCGTGCAGGTCATCCACGTTCTGCGTGATCACCGTGCAATGCGACACCCGGGCGGCCAGCGCGGCCAGCGCGGTGTGCGCCGGGTTGGGGAGCGCCCGGCGCACGTCGGCGCGGCGTTCGGCGTACCACTGCCACACCCGCACCGGGTCGTCGGCAAAAGCCTGGGGGGAGGCCAGCTCCTCAGGCGAGAACGTCGCCCAGTGGCCGACCAGCGCGTCCCGGAAGGTGGGGATGCCGCTTTCCGCCGACACCCCGGCCCCGGTGAAAATGCAGATGTGCTCCGCCGCCCGAAGCGCCCGGGCAGCGACCGTCAGCTGCTCGGCCCGCGTGAGCGGGTCGGTGGGGGGGGGCGACGCGACGCGCCGCTTGGGAGCTGCCGACTCGGAAAAGGGCATACCGAAAGCGAGAATAGAGAGGGGACCAGCGGATATCAACGGGGGAGGGGCTCGGGACGACCTGCGGGTCCGGACCACCCCCGTCGTGACAGCTTCGTTGCACAGTTGTGGGGGACCCGTCACCAAGGTCACGGAGCTTTGGGGAGTCCTGGTGGACCACGGGGCGCCGGAGGGCGCCTGCGAGCGGCCACCCTTGCCCCACCCCCCGATGCGGACCGTTCCTGCCGTGCTCCGTCCCCTTACGCGCCACCGCTGGCTGGCGCTGGGGATGCTGGTTCTTGCCCCCGCGCTGATCACCCGCCCCGCCGCCGCCCAGGGGGAGCCCCCCACCGGCAAGGTCACCGGGCGCGTCGTCGACGCCGCCACCGGCCAGGGGATCCCCGCCGCCGGCATCCAGGTGGTGGGCACCACCATCGGCGCCCAGTCGGGGGTGGACGGACGCTTCACCATCCTCCGCGTCCCCGCCGGAACCGTCACGCTGCAGGTGCGGCGCATCGGCTACGGCCCCAAGACCATCACCGGGCTGCAGCTGGTCCCGGGGGGCACGGTGGAGCAGGACGTCGCCCTGCGCACCGCCGAGCTCCAGCTGGCCGCGGTCACCGTGACCGCCACCAAGGAGAAGGGGACCGTCAACGACGCCCTCAACCAGCAGAAGACCGCCACCAACGTGGTCAATGCCGTCACCGCCGAGCAGATCGCCCGCTCCCCCGACGGCGACGCGGCGGCGGCGGCGCAGCGGGTGAGCGGCGTCACCGTGCAGGACGGCAAGTACCTGCAGGTGCGCGGCCTCAGCGAGCGCTACACCACCGCCTCGCTCAACGGCGCGCGCATCCCCAGCCCCGAGCCCGAGCGCAAGGTGGTCCCGCTGGACCTCTTCCCCGCCGGCCTGCTGCAGGACGTGACCACCAGCAAGACCTTCACCCCCGACCAGCCGGGCGACTTCGCCGGCGCCAACGTCAACATCCGCACCCGCGAGTTCCCGGCGCGGCGGCAGGTGAGCTACACGGCGTCGCTGGGCTTCGCCGACCGCGTGCTGGGGCAGACGCTCCCCTTCGCCCCGCGCGCCGGGGGCGAGCTGGTGGGCTTCGCGCAGAACGCGCGCCGCATCCCCGACGCCATCGCCGGCGCCAACTTCCTGGGGAACGTGACGCAGGCCCAGTACAACCAGATGGCGCTGCAGCAGCGCAACGTGTGGAGCCCGGTGCGCCGCAGCGGCGCCGGCAACGGCTCTTTCGGCGTCTCCGCCGGCGGCAACACCATCCTGGGCAAGCGCATCGGCTACGTGCTCTCGGGGAGCTACGGCTACAGCGAGGAGGTGCGCGCCGACGAGCAGTACGCCGTGGGCAACCAGGGGCCCAACAACACCGTGGCCCCCCTCACCTCGGTGCGCGGCAGCACCGGGCGCAGCTCCGCGCAGTGGGGGTCCATCGCCAACTTCTCCACGCTGCTGGGGCGCAACTCGCGGCTGGCGCTGAACACCACCATGACCCGCAGCGCCGACAACGAGGCGCGCAGCGACCGCGGCTTCGACGAGAACCTGGCCGACAGCATCGCCCGCACCACCCTGCGGTACGTGGAGCGCGGCGTGGCCACCGCCACGCTGCAGGGGGAACACCAGCTGGCGGAGCGGCACAAGCTGACGTGGTCGGCCGGCGCCGCCTCCACCAGCCGTCGGGAGCCCGACCGCTCGGATCTGGTGTACGTGCGCGGGTCCGACGGCGCGTATTCGCTGCTGGCCTCGCTGGACGGGGCCCGCCGCCTGTACTTCGACCTGGGCGAGCAGAACCGCACGGTCCAGCTGGACCACACCATGAACCTCGGGGCGGTGTCGCGGCAGAACACCCTCAAGCTGGGGGCCTACGCGCGCACCACCGACCGCACGGCCGAGGCGCCCATCTTCGCCTTCATCAGCCGCGCGCCCACCAGCGTCATCCAGCGCGGGGCCGACGAGATCTTCGGCGCCGCGCAGGCGTGCGCCTCCTGCGCCGCCATCAACGTGCAGCCCATCGGACAGGCGGGCTCGTACAGCGCCGCCGACCGCACGGTGGCCGGCTACGCCATGGCTGACTGGGGGCTGGGGGAGCGGGTACGCGTCATCACCGGCGCGCGGGTGGAGGCGGCCGACATCACGGTGGACGCCAGCACCCAGGGGGGCTTCACCACCTCGGCCACGCTGCGCAACACCGACGTGCTCCCCTCGCTGCTGGTGAACACCAAGCTTTCCGAGACGCAGAACCTGCGCTTTGGCGCCACGCGCACCCTGGCGCGCCCCGAGTATCGCGAGCTGGCCCCGGTGACCTTCCGCGACGTGCTGGGCGGGGTGAGCGTCACCGGCAACGCGCAGCTGGTGCGGGCGCTCATCGACAACATCGACCTGCGGTGGGAGGCCTTCCCGGCGGAGGGGGAGGTGGTGAGCGTGGGGGTGTTCCTCAAGCGCTTCGACCGCCCCATCGAGCGGGTGGAGCAGGCCACCTCGGGCGCCTACCAGGCCACCTACCAGAACGCCGAGAGCGCCGTCAACTACGGCGCCGAGCTGGAGCTGCGCAAGCAGCTGGGGTTCATGGGCGACTGGGCGCGCGGGCTCACCGCCTTCTCCAACGTCACCCTCATGGCCTCGCGCGTGACGCTGGACACCACCGCCGGGCTCACCGTCACCGACCGCGAGCGGCGGCTGGTGGGGCAGGCGCCGTACGTGGTCAACGGCGGCCTCACCTACGCCTCCGAGAGCGGACGCACCTCCGCCACGGTGCTGTACAACGTGGTGGGCGAGCGGATCTTCGCCGCCGGCGTGACGCCGCTCCCCAACATCCTCGAGGTGCCGCGCCACCTGGTGGACCTCTCCTTCCGCTTCCCGGTGGCCGGCAGCCTCTCGGGGCGGCTGGACGCCCGCAACCTGCTGGACGCCCGCACCCGCTTCATGCAGGGGAACCTGGAGCGCGAGGGGTTCAACAGCGGGCGCGTGGTGTCGATGGGCTTCTCCTGGCGGCCGTGACCCCCCGCGGGCGCCCGGGGCGCTGACCCGGGACGCCTGCGGTTCGCGCGTTTCCATCATGGCCCGGTCTCGGTGACACAACCGTGACCGGGCCATGACCGTTTGGCCACATGCCGTGCGCTGATTCATCACGGGCGCCGGCGGGCGTCCCGCCTTCTTTTCCCATCCCCTCGGGTTTCAGCCGATGATTGCCTCGCGTTTCCGGGCCCTCGCGCCCCTTCTTGCCCTGGCCGGGCTCGCTGCCTGCAGCAGCGACGATCCCGCGCCCACCGGTCCCACGACCCCGGCCAACGGCACGCTGGCCATCACGGTCACCGGGCTCCCCACCGGCGCCAACGCCGCCCTCACCGTCACGGGCCCCAACAGCTTCAGCCAGACGGCCACGGGCTCCACCACGCTGTCCGTCGCTCCCGGCAGCTACACCGTGGCCGCGGCGCAGGTCACCAGCGGCACCAGCCGCTTCAACGCCACGGTGTCTGGCTCGCCGGCCACCGTGGCCTCCAGCGCCACCAGCACGGTGACCGTCACCTACGCCGCGGCGACCACCCCCACGGTGGTCATCAGCGGCTCCATCGCCGCCAACCGCACCCTCACCGCCGACACCAACTACGTCCTGCGCGGGTTCGTGTACGTGAACAGCGGCGCCACGCTCACCATCAACGCCGGCACCCGCATCGTGGGCGACACCACGGCGCTGGGCTCGGCGCTGTTCGTCCTGCGCGGCGCCCGCCTCGTGGCCAACGGCACGGCGCAGGCCCCGGTGGTGTTCACGTCGCAGCGCGCCCCCGGCACCCGCGCGCCCGGCGACTGGGGCGGGCTCATCCTCGTGGGGAACGCCCGCAACAACCGCACCGGCAACATCATCGTCGAGGGATCCAACGGCTCCGTGGTGGGCGCCAACCCGGCGGGCGTGGTGTACACCGGCGGGACCGTGGACAGTGACAACAGCGGCACCCTGCGCTACGTGCGCGTGGAGTTCGCCGGGTACGCCACCCTCCCCGACGCCGAGCTCAACTCCTTCACCTTCGCCGCCGTCGGCAGCGGGACCACGGTGGAGTACGTGCAGGCGCTGGCCGGCCTCGACGACAACTTCGAGTGGTTTGGCGGCACGGTGAACGGCAAGTACCTGGTGTCGTACGAGTCGGGGGACGACCATTTCGACGGCTCGGAGGGGTACCGCGGCCTCAACCAGTTCATGATCGGCTTCCAGAGCACGTATCTCATCCCGCGCGCGGGTGCCGGGGCGGTGTCCTCCGATCCGCAGGGGTTTGAGATCGATGGTTGCAACGGCGGCGGGTGCGTGGCCCCCAGCGGCGCCAACGCCCAGAGCGCCGGGCGCGACGACGGGCTGTGGAACATGAACGTCTTCGCCAACTTCACCATGATCGGCGTGGGCGGCGGCCAGACCACCCCGGCCAGCGGCGGCGTGGGGATGGTGCTCCGCCGCGGCACCGGCGGCCACTACCTGAACGGCGTCGTGGCCCGGTGGCCGCGCCAGGCGATCTCGCTGCGCGACTCCACCTCCAACAACCGCTTCACCGCCGACTCGCTCCTCGTGCGCAACCTGTACTTCGCCGAGAACGGCTCGCAGAACGGCGGCCAGCTGTTCGACGTGGCCAGCAGCTCCAGCTTCGGCACGCAGGCGGCCTTCGAGGCGCGCAACTCCGCCATCACGGTGGCGCCCGCCGGCACCACGGCGGCCAGCCTCTTTACCGCGCTCCCCGAGATCACCGGGCTGACCACCGGGGCGGCGTTTGACTGGACGCCGAGCGCCGGCTCCCCCATCGCCACGGGCGGGCTGGCCAGCTTTGCCGGCACGCCGATCGCGGCGCGCGCGGGGACCTTCATCACCCCCACCGCCTACCGCGGCGCGGCCGCTCCGGGCGGCCCGAAGTGGTGGGAAGGGTGGACCAGCTACGCGCGCAACTGATGGCGCGGCGCTCCCTCGTGGGGGCGCTCATCGGGGGGGTCCTGGCCGCGTGCCAGGGCCCCCCCGATGGTGTGCGCACCCCGCCACGTACCGCGGCTGACTCCCAGGCGGCGCATGTGGCCGCGGTGGCCGCGGCTGGCGGCACGGTGGATTCCATCCTCCCCGTGGCTGAAGCACTCGCCCGCTTTCGCGACGGACTGGACCGGGTGGACACCCTGCGGCACGCGGCCACGTCGCGCGAGGCGCTGGTGGATCGCTGGGCCCAGGCTGTGGCTGCCAGCGACACGGCTGCCCTCAACGCCCTGCTGCTGGACCGCGCGGAGTTCGCGTGGCTGTACTACCCTGGCTCGCGCATGAGCCTCCCCCCGTACGAGGCCCCGCCGGGGCTGCTGTGGGGGCAGCTGCTGGCCAGCTCCAACGAGGGGGCCTCCGCGGTGATCCGCCGCTTCGGCGGCCGCCCCTTCCGCGTGACCGAACTGCGGTGCCCCGCCCCGCCGGTGACCGAGGGGCGCAACCGGCTGCATGAGCGGTGCGACGTGCGGGTGGGCGCGGAGCGCGGCGTCACCCGGCTGTTCGGCACTATCCTGGAGCGTGACGGCCGCTTCAAGTTTCTGGGCTATGCCAACCCCCTCTGAGTCGCGCGCGTGAGCCGCCCCTGGTGGACCGTGCCGCGGCTGCGGCTGGCCGCACTGCTGCTGGCCCTGCCGGCCGCCTGCGACGACGCGCCGCGCACCGCGGCCGTCCCCGCGGCCAGCCGCGAACTGGACGGGCGCACGGCCGTCACCCCCGCGCCCACCCTGGTGGACCTCACCGGCGCCGGCGCCACCTTCCCCTACCCGCTCTACGCGCGCTGGTTCGGCAACTACGCCTGGCGCGAGGGGACGCGCATCAACTACCTCGCCGTTGGCTCAGGGGAAGGGATTCGCCAGCTGCAGGCCGGCGCCGTGGACTTCGGGGCGGCCGATGTGCCGCTGGCCGCCGCCCCCTCCGCGCGCGCCACCCCCACCGCGCGCGCGCAGGCCGCCCGCACGCTGCAGCTCCCCATGGTGCTGGGCGCGGTGGCCGTCACCTACCAGCTGGACCGCACCGCGCCGCTGCAGCTCTCCGGCGCGGTGCTGGCCGACATCTTCCTGGGGCGCATCACGCGGTGGAACGACCCGCGCCTGGCCGCCCTCAACCCTGAGACGCCGCTCCCCGCACTCCCCATCCGCGTCGTCCATCGCGACGACGAGAGCGGCACCACGTACATCTTCAGCGACTACCTGAGCGCGGTCAGCCCCGCGTGGGCCAAGACGGCCGGGCGCGGCGCCACCCTCGCCTGGCCCGTCGGCGGCGGCAGCGTGGGCAATGAGGGGGTGGCCGGTACCGTCAAGCAGACTCCGGGGGCCATCGGGTACGTCGAGGTGGTGTACGCGCGGCAGAACCGCCTCCCCGTGGCCCGCCTGCAAAACCGCGCCGGCCGCTTCGTGGCGCCCACCCCCTTCGAGATCGCCAGCGCCGCCACCGCCGGCGTGGGCGCGCTGGAGGGCGACGCGTGGATGACCGCCTCGCTGGTCAACGCCCCCGGCGCCTCCTCCTATCCGCTGGTGGCGTTCAGCTGGCTCCTCCTGGATCCGCAGGCGATGGGGGCCGCCAAGGCGCGCCAGCTGCGCGATTTCGTGCAGTGGGCGCTCACCGACGGCGTGGAGGTGGCCACCCCCTTGGGCTACGTCCCCCTCCCGTCCGTGCTGGCCGCCGCCGTGCAGGCCCGCCTCGACCGGGCGCTGGGGCTGCCGGACCCGTCGGGCACCCGCGCGCCGTGATGCTAGCTTTCCCGGATGCCCCGGGGGCTGGCGTGCCCGCCGCCCCGGAGCGTCCACCTTCCACGCCGCCCCGCCCCGTGCGCATCGCCGCCATCGACATCGGCTCCAACTCCGTCCGCCAGATCGTGGCCGACGTCTCCCCCGCCGGGCAGATCCGCGTGGTGGACGAGATGAAGGCGATGCCGCGGCTGGGGGAGGGGTTGGAGCGCACCGGGGCGCTGGCCGAGGAGTCGCTCGAGGCCGCCGTGGAGGCGGTCACCCGCATGGTCACGCTGGCTCGGCAGCTGGCCGCCGAGCGCATCGAGGTGGTGGCCACCAGCGCCGTGCGGGATGCCACCAACGGCCCCGTCTTCACCCAGCGCGTGCACGCGGCCACCGGATGCGCCGTGCGCATCCTCAGCGGCGAGGAGGAGGCGCTCCTCTGCTTCCGCAGCGCGCTGGCGCACTTCGAGCTGGGCGCCGGCCGCACGGTGGTGATGGACATCGGGGGCGGCTCGCTGGAGCTGGTGCTCGCCAAGGACGGGCTCATCGAGCGGGTGGCGTCGCTCCCCTTTGGTGCGGTGCGCATGACCGAGCGGTTCCTCACCCCCGAGGTGCGCCCGCGCCGGGTGGCGGCGCTGCGCGCGCATGTGCGGGAGGGGCTGCGCAAGGCGGTCCCCGTGAAGGACTGGCGCGGCGCGCAGGTGATCGGGTCGGGGGGCACCTTCACCAACCTGGCCGGCATCGTGCTGGCGCGGCAGCGGCTGGAGGTGCGCTCCACGCACGGCACCCGCGTGTCGCGGGTGGAGCTGGAGCACGTGCTGGAGTGGCTGCAGCGGCTGACCACGGCCGAGCGGCAGGTGGTCCCCGGGCTCAATCCCGCCCGCGCGGACATCATCGTGGCGGGGCTCGCCACCGCCGCCGAGGTGCTGGCGCGCTTCGACCCGCAGGAGCTGGTGGCCTCCGGCTACGGCATCCGCGAGGGGCTGCTGCTGGAGGCGGCCCGCGTGACCCCGGTGGCGGCCGACCCCGGGGCCTCGCGGGACCGGTCGGTCCGCGCCTTTGCCGAGCGGTGCCACTACGAGGAGCCGCACGCGAAGCAGGTGCAGCGGCTGGCGCTGCAGCTGTTCGACGCGATCGCGCCGCAGCTGCGGATGGGGGCGGACGACCGGCGCCTGCTGGCCGACGCCGCGCTGCTGCACGACGTGGGCTACCACATCAACTACGAGAAGCACCACAAGCACTCCTTCCACCTCATTTCCCACGCGGAGCTGCTGGGGATGACGCCGGCGGAGCAGGTGATCATCGCGCACGTGGCGCGGTACCACCGCGGGGCGCCCCCCAAGGTGCGCCACCGCGCGTTCGGGGGGCTGGAGCGGGGCGTGCGGGAGCGCATCGTGAAGCTGGCCGCGCTGCTCCGCTTTGCCGACGGCCTCGACCGCGGCCACGTGGGGGCGGTGGGGATGGTGCGGGTGCGCCTGACCCCCACGGCGCTGCGGGTGGAGGTGACCGAGGCGGCGGGGGCGCACGGCGTGCGGCTGGAGTGCTGGGGGGGGAGCCGCAAGCGCCAGCTGCTGGAGAAGGTGCTGGGGGTGCCGGTGGTGGTGGTGGCCCCCGACGGCACCGAGGTGCGCTCCGATGACGACGGCGACGGCGACTAGGGGCGCAACGGCACGGCCTTGCTGGCCGTCCCGCCGCTAGATCCCCACCTCGGCGCCGAATCGCAGCGTCCAGTCGCCGCGGCGCGCCCCCTGCGGCAGCACGCGGTAGCGCCCCTGGATGAGCTCGGCGTTGGTCTTGATGCGGTGCCCGTTCAGGTAGCGGGCCACCCCCACGGCCCGTTCGTGCACCGCCTCCACCCCCGGCACCCCGCGGATGGCCACCGCCGGCGTCACCCACGACGCGCGCAGCTGCGGCTCCCAGCTGGACGCCGGAAGGAGCCAGCTCCCCTGCACCGTGACCCCCTCGCCGGTGTGCACGTGGCGCACCGCCGACCCGCTGCGGGTGACCGGATCGGGCGCGGTGCGCCGCGCGTACTCCACGGCCAGCGCCATCCCGCGCCGCTTGGCCAGCGCGTCGGCAAACCAGGTGGTCATGCTGCGGGGGGCGAACAGCGGGGGCCCCAGTTGCCCCCCGGTGCGCACGGCGCGGTCGTTGCGCGACAGGCCGCCGGCGAGCGACAGGCGCAGCGAGGGCTCGCGCGCCTGGTCCCCCTCCACGTAGTCCCCGTTGGCGGTGAAGACGCCAAGGGGCAGCCACTCCACGCGGGTGGTGTAGGCCAGGCCGTTGTCCCCCGGCGGGGGATTGCGCCCCTCGCCGCTGGTGATGGCGCCGCGCCACACCACGCGCCCGCGCCCCAGCGGTTGCGTGACGGCCACGAAGGCCCCCACATCGCGGTCGGCCGTGAACAAGGCGTTCACCGGGGAGCGGTCGGGGGTCTGCAACTCGCTCGACGAGACCAGCCGCTGCCGATTCCCCGGCAGCTTGGCCTGCCCGAAGGCGGCCGACAGGCGGGGGGTGAACTGCCAGGTCACGTAGGCGTCGCGCAGCACGTTGGCGAAGCCTGTGTTCTCCTGGTCCATGTCGCCCCGGGCAAAGGAGAGCTGGACGTTTACCCGTAGCCGCGGGTCCTTGAGCACGCCGTCCAGCCGGAGCCGCATGCGGCGAACGGCCAAGGTGGCGCGCCGGACCGGAAACGGGTCCACGTCGTTGGAGGACACGGCGGCCAGCTGCTGCACGCGAAACCGGAGCCCCAGCGTGGTCACGCCATCGGTGCCGCGCAGGGTGATGCCGGCGCGGTCCAGGGTGATCGGGACCGCCAGTGCCGGGGCGGGGGGCTGAGCCCCAGCGGCTGCGGAACCGGCCCCTTGGGCGGCCGCGCGAGGGGCGAGCCAAGGGACACCGGTGGCCACCAGGACGCCGACCCCGGCGACCAGCAGGGCCCGCACCTGGCTCGTGAGACGACGAGAGGGGGAATGCATCCCCCAACGCTAGGGCAACCCGGGTGCCGTCGCTACGTCACGATTCGGTCACAACCGCGCCCGGCCTATGCCGCCCCCCAGGGATCGGCCATGAACTGCTGGTGGCTGGCGCGCTCCGGCTCGCCGTTGGGGTGCCGGCGCCGGTACACGCCGTCGCTCCCCAGCACCCACGCCTGCCGGTTGTCGCGCAGGCAGGTGGCCAGCAGCCGATCCAGCTGCTGGTGCAGCGCCGGGTCCCGGATGGGCACCATCGTCTCCACCCGCCGGTCCAGGTTGCGCGGCATCCAGTCGGCCGAGCCGATGTAGTAGGCGGGCGCCCCGGCGTTGGCGCAGTAGACCACGCGGGAATGCTCCAGGAAGCGCCCCACGATGGAGGTGACACGGATCCGCTCGCTCACCCCGGGGATCCCCGGCAGCAGGCAGCAGGTGCCGCGCACGATCAGGTCGATCTCCACCCCGTCCTGCGACGCCGCGTACAGCGCGGCGATCACCTCCGGGTCCACCAGCGCGTTCATCTTGGCGATGAGCCGCCCCCCCCGCCCCTCGCGCGCGTGCGCCGCCTCGCGGCGGATGAGCGCCAGCATCCCCGCCCGCAGCGTGCCGGGGGCCACCAGCAGCTGCCGGTACGCCACCGCCCGCGCCATGCCGGTGAGCGAGTTGAACAGGTCCGACAGGTCGGCGCCGATGGCGGGATCGCAGGTGAACAGCCCCACGTCGGTGTACAGCCGCGCCGTGCGCGAGTTGTAGTTCCCGGTCCCCACGTGCACGTAGCGCCGGATCCCGTCGGGGTCGCGCCGCACCACCAGCACCACCTTGGCGTGCGTCTTGAGCCCGGGGAGCCCGTAGGCCACGTGGATCCCGTAGCTCTCCATCGTGCGCGCGAACGTGATGTTGTTCTGCTCGTCAAAGCGCGCCTGCAGCTCGATGATCACCGCCACCTGCTTGCCCGCCAGCGCCGCGTCGGTGAGCGCGTTGACGATGGCGGTGTCCCCCGACGTCCGGTACAGGGTGAGCTTGATCGCCAGCACTTGCGGATCGGCGGCGGCCTGCGCCAGGAACGCCTCCACCGACCCCGCGAACGACTCGAAGGGGTGGTGCACCAGCACGTCCCGCTGGCGGATCACGTCGAACACCCCGGGGGCGTCGCGGAACGGGGCCGGCACCACGGGCGCGTACGGCGCGTCGCGCAGCGCCGGCAGGTCAAGCCCCCCCAGCGCCATCAGGTCCCCCAGCTCCAGCAGCGCGTCGCCGTCGTGCACGTCGCGCCAGGACAGCGGCGCCACCCGCTGCGACTCGCTGGCCCCCAGCTCCTCCAGCAGCAGCTGGCGGATGGCCGCGGGCATGTCGGGCTGGACCTCCAGCCGCACCACCTCGCCGAAGCGGCGCTGGAACACCTGCTGCTCGATCGTCTCCAGCAGGTCCTCCGGCTGCTCCATCTGCCCCAGGTCCAGGTCGGAGTAGCGGGTGATCCGGAAGGTGTGCCACCCGCGCACGTCCATCCCCGGGAACAGCGCCCCCAGGTGCGCCCCGATCACCGCCTCCAGCGGCACGAAGTGCAGCGGCCGCCCCGCCAGCGGCACCCACCGCGGCAGCGACCGCGGCACCTTCACCCGCGCAAAGTGCTCCTTGCCGGTCTCGGGGTCGCGCACCTCCACCGCCAGCGACAGCGACAGGTTGGAGATGTACGGGAAGGGGTGCCCGGGATCCACCGCCAGCGGCGTGAGCACCGGGAACACCTCGGCCTCGAAGAACGCGTGCAGCGCCGCCCGTTCCTCCGCCGTGGTGTCGGCCATGGCCAGCAGCCGGATGCCGTGCGCCGCCAGCGCCGGGAGCAGCAACCCCTCCAGCACCTCCCGGCGACGCTCCAGCAGCCCCGCCACCCGGTCGCGGATGGCTTCCATCTGCTCCGCCGGCGCCAGCGGATCGGGGGGGTACGCCGCCACCCCCGCCGTCACCTTTCGCCGCAGCCCGGCCACCCGGACCATGTAGAACTCGTCCAGGTTGGTGCTGAAGATCGCCAGGAACTTGAGCCGCTCCAGCAGCGGCACTCGGGGGTCCAGCGCCTCCTCGAGCACGCGGGCGTTGAAGTCCAGCCAGCTGAGCTCGCGGTTGCGGAAGGGGAAGGCGGGGGCGGTCATGGCGAAGGGGGAAAGATGCCCCCGAGGGGGACGCTCAGGCGGGGACGACGGCGGCCAGCACCCAGTAGGTGAGCGCCGCCATCAGCGCCGAGGCGGGGATGGTGATCACCCACGCCCACACGATGCGCCCGGCCAGCCCCCACCGCACCGCCGACAGGCGGGTGGTGGCCCCCACCCCCACGATCGCCCCGGTGATCGTGTGCGTGGTGCTCACGGGGATCCCCAGCCGCGACGCCAGCAGGATCACCACCGCGCCGCCGGTCTCGGCGCAGAAGCCCCCCACGGGGCGCAGCTTGGTGATGCGCGTGCCCATCGTGTGCACGATGCGCCACCCGCCAAACAGCGTCCCCAGCGAGATCATCGTGTAGGCGCTGAGCTCCAGCCACAGCGGCACCGTCCCCAGGTCGGTCAGGTGGAAGTGCGACAGCCACCCCGTCTCGTTCACGAACACCGCCTGCGTGGCCACCAGCAGCCCCACCACGATCCCCATCGTCTTCTGCGCGTCGTTCCCGCCGTGCGCCACCGACAGCAGCGCCGAGCTGGTCAGCTGCGCCAGCCGGAAGAACCGCGCCGACTTCTGCGCCGACACCCGCGCGAACAGGTTGAGCACCAGCACCATCAGCGTGAACCCCATCAGCATGCCGATGGTGGGGGAGAGGACGATCGCCGACAGCGTCTCGATCCACTTCTTCCCCCACAGCAGCGCCCCGAAGCCGGCCTTGGCCACCGCCGCGCCGGCGTAGCCGCCGATGAGGGCGTGCGACGACGACGACGGAATCCCGAACCACCAGGTGATCAGGTTCCAGGTGATCGCCCCCAGCAGCCCCCCCAGGATCACGTTCGCGTCCACGATGGACACGTCGATGAATCCGGCCGCCACCGACTTGGCCACCGCGGTCCCCACGAAGAACAGCGCGGAGAAGTTGAACACCGCCGCCCACATCACCGCCGCCACCGGGCTCAGCACCCGCGTCCCCACGATGGTGGCGATGGAGTTCGCCGAATCGTGGAAGCCGTTGATGAAGTCGAAGGCCAGCGCCACCGCCACGATGAACAGCACGAACTCGGCCACGGGACCGTCAGCTGTTCTTGAGGGCGATGCTCTCGAGGACGTTGGAGACGTCCTCGCACTCGTCGATGGCGTGCTCCAGGGCGTCGAAGATCTCCTTCCACTTGAGCACCTCGATCGCCGGCTCCTCCTTCTCGAACAGCGCCCCCACCGCCTGGGCGTACAGCACGTCCCCCTCCTCCTCCAGCGCCTTCATCGTACGCCCGTGCTCCACCATCTTCTGCCGCTTGGTCACGTCCCCCACCGCCGCCAGGATCTCGGCGGAGGCCCGCACCAGCACGTCGGCCATCGCCGTCCCCCCGGGGCGCGGCTGCGTCACGCGGAACATCACCACCCGCCGCGCCGCCCCGTTGATCAGGTCGATCACGTTGTCCAGCCGCTTGGCCAGCAGGTGGATGTCCTCGCGGTCCAGCGGCGTCACGAAGCTGGTGTCGATCCGCTGGTTGATCCCGGCGGCCACCGCGTCCCCCGCGGTCTCCACCTTCTTGATCTCCGCGGCAATCCGCACCGCCTCGGCCGGCGTCTCGAACAGCTGCCGCAGCAGCCCGGCCGCCTGCCCAATGTGCACCGCCAACTGGCGGAACTGGTCGAAAAACGTCTCGTCCTTCGAGAAGAGCTTCACGGGATTCGGAAAGAGGGGGACGGAGCGCCCGGGGCGCCTTGGCCTCGAGCCCTAATCAAGCACCCGCCGGGGCGGCCCCGACACGGTCGCTGCTGTAACGGTTCCGTCACCACGCCGGTGCCCGCGTCGCAGCCGCCCTGCAATGTCGCCACCCCGGCCCTCGGCTGGCAGGGGCGCCGCGTGCATTCTGACAGTTCACCCCTGAACCGTCGGCGGCCAAAGTGGCAGCCTGCCGCCCTGACAGCGCCCCTGCCGCCAGCAGAGGCGGGAAGTGCGCCGCCACGGCAGGACTCCTTCGGCCCGCCCCTTGCCACTCCCCCGCCCTGACGCGCCACACGGGCGTGCAGGCTCCGTACCGCCATTTCCACTCGCGAGCATTCTCATGGCTGAAAAAGTGATCGGCATCGACCTCGGCACCACCAACTCGGTGGTCTCCGTGCTGGAGGGAGGCGATCCGGTGGTCATCCCCAACGCCGAGGGGGGGCGCACCACCCCGTCGGTGGTGGGCTTCACCAGGGACGGCGAGCGCCTGGTCGGGCAGATCGCCAAGCGGCAGGCCGTCACCAACCCCACCAACACCATCTTCTCCATCAAGCGCTTCATGGGGCGCAAGGCGGGGGAGGCGCGCGATGAGCAGGGGCGCGTCCCGTACAAGATCGTCCCGGGGCCCAACGACCTGGCCGCCGTGGAGGTGGCCGGCAAGCGCTACACGCCCCCCGAGATCTCGGCCATGGTCCTGCAGAAGATGAAGCAGACCGCCGAGGACTACCTGGGGCACCCCGTCACCAAGGCGGTGGTCACCGTCCCGGCCTACTTCAACGACGCACAGCGCCAGGCCACCAAGGACGCCGGCAAGATCGCCGGCCTCGAGGTGCTCCGCATCATCAACGAGCCCACCGCGGCCGCCCTGGCCTACGGCCTCGACAAGAACAAGAAGACCGACGAGAAGGTCGCCGTCTTCGACCTCGGCGGCGGCACCTACGACATCTCCGTCCTGGAGCTGTACGAGGTGGACGGCACGCGCCAGTTCGAGGTCAAGTCCACCAATGGCGACACCCACCTGGGCGGCGACGACTTCGACCAGCGCGTCATGGACTGGCTGGTGGCCGAGTTCAAGCGCGACCAGGGGATCGACCTCTCCCGCGACCCCATGGCCATCCAGCGCCTCAAGGAGGCCGCGGAGAAGGCCAAGATGGAGCTGTCGGGGGCCAGCAGCACCGACATCAACCTCCCCTTCATCACCGCCGACCAGTCGGGGCCCAAGCACCTCAACTACTCGCTCACGCGGGCCAAGTTCGAGCAGCTGGTGGACGACCTCATCCAGCGCACCCTCGAGCCCATGAAGCAGGCGCTCAAGGACGCCGGCATGCAGCCGTCGGAGATCGACGAGGTCATCCTCGTCGGCGGCTCCACCCGCATCCCGCGCATCCAGCAGGTGGTCAAGGAGTTCTTCGGCAAGGAGCCCAACAAGGGCGTCAACCCCGATGAGGTCGTCGCCGTGGGCGCGGCCATCCAGGGCGCGGTGCTCACCGGCGAGCAGAAGGACGTCCTCCTCCTCGACGTCACCCCGCTCTCCCTCGGCATCGAGACGCTCGGCGGCGTGATGACGGTGCTCATCCCGCGCAACACCACCATCCCCACCAAGAAGGCCGAGACCTTCTCCACCGCCGACGACAACCAGACCACGGTGGAGATCCACGTCCTGCAGGGGGAGCGCGAGCTCGCCGTCTACAACCGCACCATCGGCAAGTTCCAGCTCACGGGGATCCCGCCCGCCCCGCGCGGCATGCCGCAGGTGGAGGTCACCTTCGACATCGACGCCAACGGCATCCTGCACGTGACGGCGCGCGACAAGGCCAGCGGCAAGGAGCAGAAGATCCGCATCGAGGCCTCCAGCGGGCTCTCCGACAACGAAATCGACCGCATGGTGAAGGACGCGGAGAAGAACGCGGCCGAGGACAAGCAGCGGCGCGAGGAGATCGAGACGCGCAACCGCCTCGACTCGCAGACGTACGAGGTGGAGAAGAACGTGAAGGAGTGGGGCGACAAGGTGGCCGCCCCGCTCAAGGAGCGGATCGACGCCGCCATCGAGCGCGCCCGCAAGGCGCTCCGCGGCAGCGACCTGGGCGAGATCCGCAGCGCCCAGGAGGAGCTGACCAAGGCGTACAGCGAGGCCGGCCAGGCGTTCTACCAGGCGCAGGCCGCCGAGGGGGCCGCCGCGGGTGGCGCCCCCGCGGGCGAGGGGGCCCCGGCCGCCGACAAGGGCCCGGAAGTGGTCGAGGCCGACTACGAGATCGTCGACGACAGCAAGAAGTAGCGGTCCCCGCCCCGCCACTGCGCCCCCGCCCGGAAACCCTGGGCGGGGGCGCGGTGTCTGAGACCTCGGACCTTTTCACCCTTTCCGACCCATGGCTTCCCCGTTCTCCCGATTCCGCTTCGCGACCGCCGCGGTCGTCAGCTTCGTCGCCGGGGTGTACTTCGCCTCGGCCATGGACTGGACCCGCCTCAGCTGGGCCCAGCCCCGCGCCGGCCAGCCGGCCGTCCGCGGCGGCCCCGCCCTCCCCGCCGGCGCCGCCGGCACCGGTTCCTTTGCCGACATCGCCGAGCGCGTCACCCCCGCCGTGGTGGCCGTCAACACCACCAGCAACCGGCGCGCCCGCGTCCAGATGCGCGGACGCGTCCCGCAGGGGATGGAGGACTTCCTCGAGCAGTTCGGCCCGCCCATGCAGCAGGGGCCGCAGCGCGGCGAGGGGTCCGGCTTCATCTACACCGCCGACGGCTACATCATCACCAACCATCACGTGGTCGCCGACGCCGACCAGGTGTCCATCACCCTCAGCGACGGCCGCTCCTTCAAGGCGCGCGTGGTGGGGAGCGACTCCACCACCGACGTGGCCGTGGTGCGCATCGACGCCAAGGGGCTCCCCACGCTCCCCATCGGCAACGATGAGGGCGCCCGCATCGGCGACTGGGTGCTGGCCGTGGGTAACCCGCTCGGGCTCGACTTCACCGTCACCGCCGGGATCATCTCGGCCAAGGGGCGCGGCGCCGAGATCCGCCTCCCCAACGCCGGCAGCTTCACCATCTCCGACTTCATCCAGACCGACGCGGCCATCAACCCCGGCAACTCCGGCGGCCCGCTGGTCAACCTCCGCGGCGAGGTGATCGGACTCAACAGCGCCATCGCCAGCCAGACAGGCTTCTACTCGGGCTACGGCTTCGCCATCCCGGTGTCGCTGGTGCGCAGCGTGTCGGAAGACCTCATCCGCGACGGGCGCGTGCGCCTGCCGGTGATGGGGGTGTCGGTCACGCGGGTGGACCCGGAGGACGCGGGGATCAACGGGCTGGCCAAGGTGGCCGGCGTGAAGGTGGCCGGGTTCAACCCGCCCGACGGCGGCCCCGCCAAGGCCGCCGGCATCGAGGTGGGGGACATCATCCTCTCGGTGGACGGCCGCCCGGTGGACCGCGTCAGCGCGCTGCAGCGCGTGGTGCGCCTGCGCCGCGTGGGCGACGTGGTGCCGGTGGAGGTGCGCCGCTTCGGCACCAAGAAGGAATTCCGCGTGAAGCTGGTGGAGGCGGAGGCGCTGGCCCGCGTCTCGGCCGCCCCAGACGGGGCGGGTAGCGACGCCCCGGCCTCCCGCGGCACCGGCAAGCTGGGGATCACCGTGGAGCCGCTCCCCTCCGAGCTGGCCGACCGCCTCAAGATCGGCGGCGGGCGCGGCGTGCGGGTGGCCGAGGTGGACGAGGACGGGCCGGCGCGCGACAAGATCATGGCGGGCGGCGACATCGTGCTGGAGGTGCTCTACCCCACCCCGCGCCGCGCGATCAAGTCGGTGGGCGACCTGCAGGCCGCCGTGGGCGCCCTCAAGGAGGGGGACTACGTGAGCCTGCTGGTGCAGTCGGTGGACCCGCGGGTGGGGCAGCGGGTGGTGAACATCCGCATCGGCGGCTGACGCCGCCTCCCCTGCCCGTCAACAGCGCGGGGCCCCGGACCGCCCAGGTCCGGGGCCCCGCGTGCGTTTGGGGGGACACGGCGCGTACCTACCGGCACCCCGGCAGCCGCACCGCCGCAATGCGCGTGGAGTACGACGGGTCCCCCGATTTGATATAGTCGCCCACGTACCAGAGGGTGCAGTCGTCCAGCGGGTCCACCGCGGTCTGCGTGTAGTCCTGCCACCGCAGCGTGGTGGTCTGCGCCCCCTCGCCACGCGCCAGCGTGACCTCGCGCAGCGGCAGCGTCCCCGGCGGGTCACGCGGGGTGCGCCCCGCCAGCCGCTGCCCCGGAAACGCCGTGGCGCTGCCGTAGGAGTAGCCAATGGCCAGGTTGCCCAGGCGGTCCAGCGCCGGGCTGGGCTGCCAGCGGTAGCTGCTGTCGGTGGCGTGCGTCCCCTGCTGCGCCAGTGTCACGCTCCCGGCGGGGTCCACTTCCAGCAGGTACCATCGCACGCCGCCGCCGGTGGGGGTGTCCACCGAATGGGCGGCGGCCAGCACGCCGCGGCGCCCCAGCTGCCGGTACACGGTGCGCGCCATGAGCTTGTCCCCCTGCGCGTCCAGCCGGCGCGTCACCCCGGGCTGCGGCACGCACTCGGTCAGCTGTCCGCCGCACAGGTAGCGGTACGGCGCCACGCGGATCGTCTCGGGCCCCGTGAGCGTGGTGCGGGCGCTATCCCCCCAGGTCACGCCAAAGCGCCACAGCTGCAGCGAGTCGGCCTCCAGCGCGCCGCGCAGCTGCGTCCCGCCGGCGGCCAGCACCAGGTTGGGGGCGCCCCTGGGTGGGAGCGCGCGCCCGTCCAGGTCCGACGTGTTGAGGAAGTTCACCCCGGGGATGATGCGGCACAGCTCGCGCGCCGGCGCCCCGCGCAGCATGGCCGCCCGCTCGGCCACGCACAGGTGCTTCTCGATGACCTCGTCCCCCGTGCTGGTGGGGACGTAATAGCCGTCGGGCCACACGGCGGGGCGCGGATAGTCGGGGAAGAGCGGCCGCGCAAAGGCGTACCGGTACCAGGTGCCCAGCGGGTCGTCGGTGGCGCTGACGGCGTAGCACATGGCGTACTGCCCCATGGGGGGCTCGGCGCCCGGGCGCGGCGGCGGCGCGCGCGGCGTGGTGTCGCGCGTGAACGGGGGCATGGCAAGCCGCGCGGCGCGCGGCCCCTCGGGGGCGCCGGTGGGGAGCGACCGGCGGAACACCGGCAGCACCAGCAGCCAGCGGCGCGCCAGCTGGTCGTAGCGCACCACCGCGTCGCCGCTCAGGAGGGTTTCGCAGGGGCCGCCAAACCCCTGGAACACCAGGTTGGTGGGGAGCGGCCCGTACACCGGCCGGCCGCTGCGGGTGAAGATGGCCAGCTGGCTGTTGACCGTCTGCACCACGTGCCGGGGGCCCACGGCCAGCGAGTTGTCCGAGGGGTTGCGCAGCGTCACGCGCCCGTGCGGCCCCTGGAAGCGGTGCCCCAGCCCGTCGAAGGACGCGACCAGGCGGATGGTGTCGGCGGGGGCGGCGGCAGGCGCGCGCCCAGGAGCGGGCTGCGCGGCAGCCCTCGCCCCCAGCAGCCCCCCAAACGCAGTCAGGGCGACAGCGGCCCGCAGCCGGGTCAAGCGGATCCGTTCAGGCATCCCACGATGTTAGCTTCCGGCGCAGCAACGCGGACGTGGCGAAATTGGTAGACGCGCCAGCCTTAGGAGCTGGTGGGGCAACCCGTCCCGGTTCGAGTCCGGGCGTTCGCATGGCAGGGCACACCCCCCGCACCGGCAGGCGTCCGCATGCAACCGGGGTACGGGCGACCTCGCCAACGACGGTAAACCGGGGGCTACGCCACCACCACTAACAGCTGATGGCAAACCCGTTGCTGGCGGGGCCGTCGGCCAGTGCCCCGCCCTCCACCTCGCACGCCGCCCCTGCCGCCTGGGCATGCACCCCGCGCAGGCGGTAGCTGGTGGGACCCGCCTCCAGCACCTGCACCGTGACGCCTGAGGTCTGGGAAATCAGCGCCAGCCCCGCGTACGATCCATTCTCCTCGAAGTGCGCCTCAGCACGGGGGAGCGCATTGCGCAGCTCCCACTTGATCGACGCCACATACACCGATCGTCGCGACTCCCAGTAGCGGGCCATGGCCAGCCCCGCCACGATGGCCACGATCACCACCACGATCAGCAGTTCAATCAAGGTGAAGCCCAGCGGTCGTCGCATTGGGAGGGGAATCGGGACGGCACCCCGGCCGGCGGGCCACTTCGCCCGCGGCTCGGCGCCGCTCTCCTCACACGAGCACCGTCCCCTAAAGGTCACGCTGCATCCCGCACCATCACGTTTCACCCCGTGGAATGAAACATCCAGGGTTCTGGTGGCGTAGCAGACTCACGCGCGTCCCGCCGCCGGGGCGCCCGATGCGTTCCCCAGGCCCCCGTTCCCGTGCCCCACGTCCGTACCGGCCGCGCCCTCCTGGCCGCCGCCGCCCTGCTCCTCCCCTTGGCGGGGCAGGCGCAGGCCCCCCGCACCGCCATCGACTCCTACGCCCTCCCCAACGGGCTCCGCGTCCACCTGGTCGAGGACCACTCCTCGCAGGTGGTGGCGGTGGACCTCTGGTACGACGTGGGCTCGCGCAACGAGGTCCCCGGACGCACCGGCTTCGCCCACCTCTTCGAGCACATGATGTTCCAGGGGTCGGCCAACGCCCCCAAGGGGGAACACATGACGCGCATCGGCAACGCGGGGGGCAGCCTCAACGGCTCCACGCGCGCCGACGTGACCAACTACTACGAGTGGCTCCCCAGCAACCGCCTCAACCTGGCGCTGTGGCTGGAGGCCGACCGCATGCGCGCGCTGGCCATCACGCCGGAGAACCTCAAGAACCAGCAGGAGGCGGTGAAGGAGGAGCGGCGGCTGCGCTTTGACAACCAGCCCTATACCGGCGCCCTGGTGGACCGGCTCCCCACCCTGTGGGACGCGCAGGGGTGCTTCGCCTACGCGCACTCCCTCATCGGCTCGATGGACGACCTCAACGCCGCCAAGGTGGAGGACGTGAAGGCGTTCTTCGACCTGTACTACGCCCCCAACAACGCCACGCTGGTGGTGGTGGGCGACTTCAGGCCCGCGGAGGCCAAGGCGCTCATCGCGCAGTACTTCGGCGACATTCCGCGCGGCCAGACCCCGCCGCCGGTGCGCTGCGAGCAGGGGCTGGGCACCGCGGCGCGGCGCGAGGTGGTCCCCGACCGCAACGCCACGCTGCCGGCGGTGCTGATGGCCTTCCGGATCCCCGCGGTGAACCACGCCGACTACCCGGCGCTGGAGCTGCTGGGGACGATCGTGGGGGGCGGGGAGAGCTCGCGCTTCAACAAGGCGCTGGTGCGTGACGCCAAGGTGGCGCTGGCCGCGCAGGCGCTGGTAAACCCCTTCGGCCCCACGCGCGGCCCGGGGGCGTGGGCGGCGCTGGCCATCGCCAACCAGGGGGTGGCCATCGATTCCGCCGAGGCGCGCCTGACCGCCGAGCTGGCGCGGGTGCGCGCCGACGGGGTCAGTGAGGCCGAGGTGACCAAGGCCAAGCACGCGTACCGGTTCGGCAAGGTGAGCGAGCGCCAGCAGGCGCTCCCCTTTGCCGAGGCGGTGCACTTTGCCGCGCTGTTCCTGGGGGATGTGCGCGCCGTGGACACCGACCTGGACCGCTACGACGCCGTCACCGCCGCCGACATCCGGCGCGTGGCGGAGCGCTACCTGCGCCCCGAGAACTCGCTCACGCTGGTGATCACCCCGGAGAAGAAGTGATGCGCGCCCGTCTGCTGTCCCTACTGGCCGCCGGCACCGTGCTGGCGCCGTTCGTCGCCCCCCTCCCCGCGCAGGGATTCCCCAAGACGCCCCCGGCGCCCATGCCGCTGGCGCCGGCGCAGTTCCCGCCGTTCCAGGAGGCGGTGCTCCCCAACGGCGTGCGCCTGGTGGTGGTGGAGAACCGCAAGCAGCCGGTCCTGTCGGTGTCGCTTTCCTTTGCCGCCGGCAGCGTGACCGAGCCGGGCACCAAGGTTGGCCTGGCCAGCATGGTGGCCGGCCTGCTCAACAAGGGCGCCGGCGCGCGCAACGCCGAGCAGTTTGCCGACGCCATCGAGGGGGTGGGCGGCGGGTTCGCCGCCAGCGCCGGGGATGACTTCCTGCAGCTGTACGTGAACACCCTCTCGCGCAACGCCGCGCTGGCCTTCGAGCTGCTGGCCGACGCCGCCATCCGCCCCGCCTTCCCCGAGCAGGAGGTGGAGCTGCTGCGCACGCAGACGCTGTCGGGGCTGCAGCTGGAGCGGTCGCAGCCGGCGGCCATTGCCGGGCGCACCTTCCGGCAGGCGCTGTACGGGGCGCACCCGTACGGACGCAGCGCCACCGAGGCCACGGTGAAGGCCATCACCCGCGCCGACCTGGTCGCCTTCCACAAGGCGCGCCTGCGCCCGCAGGGGGCGCTGCTGGTGGTGGCGGGCGACCTGTCGCTGGCGCAGGCCCGGGCGCTGGCCACCAAGGCCTTTGCCGGGTGGACCGGCGCCCCCGCAGCGCTGGCCGCGCTCCCGCCGGTGCCCGCGCGCACGCAGGCCGAGCTCATCCTGGTCCACCGCCCCGGGTCGGTGCAGAGCAACGTGCTCATCGGCAACACCACGTGGGGCCCCGCCGACCCGCGCCGCTACGCGGCGACGGTGGCCAACGAGGCGCTGGGGGGCGGGAGCGAGGGGCGGTTCTTCCGCATCCTGCGCGAGGAGAAGGGGTGGACATACGGGTCGTACTCCGAGCTGGAGACGCGGCGCGGGGCCGGCGCCTTCTCCGCCTCCGGCGAGTTCCGCACCGCGGTCACCGACTCGGCGGTCACCGTGATGCTCCAGCAGATCCGCGCGTTGCGCGACGCCGTGCTGCCGGCCCAGGAGTTTGCCGACCGCAAGGGGTCGCTCACCGGGCGCTTCCCGCTGCAGGTGGAGACGGCGGAGCAGGTCGCCAACCGCGTGGCCACGGCGCGGCTGCTGGGGCTGCCGGCCGATTACGTGCAGACCTACCGGCAGAAGCTGGCGGCGGTCACCGCCGCGGAGGCGCGCACGGCGGCGGCGGCGGCGTTCCGCCCCGAGCAGGGAGTCATTGTGGTGGTGGGCGACGGCCAGACGCTGTGGCCGAAGCTCAAGGGGCTGGCCCGCTCGGCGCGGCTGGTGGACGTGGAGGGAAAGCCGATGGACCCGGCCGACCTCACCCCCAAGGCGTCCACGCTGGCGCTGCCGTGGGACCGGCTGGTGGCGCGCACCGACTCCTTCGAGGTGCGGCTGCAGGGGAACCCGTTTGGCTACCAGGTGACGCGGCTGGAGCGCGACGGCGCCGGGTGGCGGCACACCGACGTGACCGTGCTGGGGCCCATCGTGAACCAGAAGACCGTGGTGACGTTCGGCAGCGATGGCGCCATGCAGTCGGTGAAGCAGGAGGGGACCGCGCAGGGGCAGCCGATGGCCATTGACGTGGCCTACGCCAACGGGCGGGCCACCGGCTCGGCCAAGACGCCGGGGGCGCAGGGCCCCACCGAGGTGAAGGTCAACGCCGAGGTGCCGGCCGGGGCGCTGGACGACAACCTGCTGCAGGCCGTGCTGCCGATGCTGCCGCTGGCGCCGGGGGCGAAGATCCCGGTGACGGTGTTCCAGAGCGGCAAGGGGACGGCGGCCACATGGACCGTGCGGGTGGACGGGGAGGAATCGGTCACCGTCCCCGCGGGCACCTTTGCGACCTACAAGGTGGCCATCGATGGCGCCGAGCAGCCGGTCAGCCTGTACGTGAGCACCGCGGCGCCGCGCCGGGTGGTCAAGGTGGCCTTCAACGGGGTGCCGATCGAGATCGTGCTGGTGAAGTGACCGGCGCCGTCGCTGGCGGCCGACGGCGGAGTTCCACCGTCGGCGGCCGCCAGGTGGCGGTGTCCCCCTCAATGCCCCGGGCAGCGCTGACGACTTCCAGGCGCTCCCCCGTGATGGCCAGCAGTACGGCGCCGCGCGCCTTGTCCGGGTAGAAGGCATCCCAGGCGGGGTCCCAGTGCGCGGCCTTGGTGGCCGCATCGCGCACCACGCGGGCGCGCCCCTTGAGGGTCACGTACCCCAGGGTGGCCGGGTCGAAGTAGTGCAGCACCACGCGGGGGGTGCGGGCGATCTCGCGCACCTT
>JBEIJM010000011.1:0-36860 GCA_040380205.1 Gemmatimonadaceae bacterium | reverse complement strand
GCCGGGGCCACCCTGGCCGCCCGCCCCGCCCCCCGCCCCGCCGCCTTGGCCCCGACCGCCGGCCGCGGCGCCCGCGGGGCCTTCGACCAGCGCGTACACGATGGTGGGGGAGTGCCGGAACACGTCCACCGCGATGCGCCCCAGCGGGCCCGTGGGGAAGCCGGCGCCGGTGACCTTGGTCCACGTGTCGCCGCCGTCGGTGCTCTTGTACAGCGCGCTGCCGGGGCCGCCGCCGTTCATGCAGCAGGTGCTGCGCCGCCGCTGGTACAGGCTGGCGTACAGGACGCTCGGGTCGGACGCGGCCATGACCAGGTCGTTGGCCCCGGTGTCGTCGTCACCGGCCAGCACCTTCTTCCAGGTGAGTCCGCCGTCGGTGGTCTTGAACACGCCGCGGTCGCCCCCCGGGCCATACAGCGGCCCGGTGGCCGCCACCAGCACCACGTTGGCGTTGGTGGGGTGGATGACGATGCGATTGATGTGCTTGGAGTCGGGGAGCCCGACGAGCGCGAAGTGCTTCCCGCCGTCGGTGGACTTGTAGACGCCGCTCCCCCACGAGCCGCTCTGGCGGTTGTTGGACTCGCCGGTGCCCACCCACACCACGTCGGGGTCCTGCTGCGACACGGCCACGTCGCCGATGGACATGAGCCCCTGGTCCTGGAAGAGGGGCGTGAAGGTGGTGCCGTTGTTGACCGTCTTCCAGACGCCGCCGTGCGCGGTGGCCACGTAGAACAGCGCGGGGTTGGCCTCGTACACCGCCACGTCGGCGATGCGCCCCGACATGGTGGCGGGGCCGATGGAGCGGAAGTGCAGCGCGTTGAACTCGGTGGCCACCGGGATGGGGCCGGTGACGGGCGCCGGGGCCGCCGCCTTGGCCTTGCCACGCTGCGCGCCGGCCGCCGAGGAGAGGAGGGCCGCGCCGGCCAGGGAGAGGAGCGCCGGACGGACGGCCGCGCGCACCAACGACGAAGACATGGGCGGGATGGGCGGAGGGTGGACACACGCGGGGCCAAGCCCCGAACCCGCCTAACGTGCGCCCCGATCTCCCGGACGGCAACTCACCGGCCGTCCCGCTCCATCTGCCCCTCCACCTGCAACTCCCCCCGCCCCCCCAGCCCCTCGGCCGTTACCGCATGAAGTGGCAGGTGTACCCGCCCGGGTTCTTCCGCAGGTAGTCCTGATGGTACCCCTCCGCCGGCCACCATGTGGCCTCGGGCACCACCTGCGTCACCACCGGCGCCGGCCACGCCCCCGACGCGTCCACCTCCCCCTTCACCCGCTCCGCCGTGGCCTGCTGCGCCGGCGTGGTGTAGAAGATGGCGCTGCGGTACTGCGTCCCGATGTCGTTCCCCTGCCGGTCGGCCGTGGTGGGGTCGTGCATGCGGAAGAACCAGTCGCGCAGCAGCACCGCGTACGGCAGCACCGCGGGGTCGAACACCACCCGCACCGCCTCGGCGTGCCCGCTCTTGCTGTGGTGCGTGTCCTCGTAGCGCGGGTTGGCCACCCACCCGCCGGTGTAGCCCACGTCGGTGTCGATCACCCCGGGGATGGCGCGGAGCAGCTCCTCCATCCCCCAGAAGCAGCCCCCGGCCAGGATGGCTACTTCGTGCGCGGAGGCCGTGCCTTCGGTGTGCGTCTCGGTGCTCACGGCGTCTCCGTGGAGGAATCGGGGGTGGACTCGGCCGGCAGGCCGAACAGCGGGAGGAACTCCCCGTACCCCTGCGCGGCCAGCTCGGCCACGGGGACAAAGCGCAGCGAGGCGGAGTTGATGCAGTAGCGCAGCCCGCCGTCCTCGCGCGGGCCGTCGGGGAACACGTGCCCCAGGTGCGAGTCGCCGTGGCGCGAGCGCACCTCCACGCGGCGCATGCCGTGGCTGCCGTCGGCGTGCTCGGTGACGTTGGACGCCACGGGCCGGGTGAAGCTGGGCCAGCCGGTGCCGGAGTCGAACTTGTGCACGCTGGCGAACAGCGGCTCGCCGCTGACCACGTCCACGTACAGGCCGGGCTCGTGGTGGTCCCAGAACTCGTTGCGGAAGGGGGGCTCGGTGCCGCACTGCTGCGTCACCGCGAACTGCTCGCGGGTGAGGCGCGCGGCGAGCTCCTGGGCGGAGGGCTTGGCGTAGCGGGGCATCCGGGAAATCTAGCGATCCCCGCTCGCGCCCCGGGGGGGGGCCGGCGCAGTAGCTTTCTCCCGTGCCTTTCGCCGCCAGCCTGTCCCTCGACCAGCGCTTCACCGCCGAGCTTCCGGGGGACCGGGAGCCGGTCAACGCGCGTCGGCAGGTGCTGGGGGCGGCGTGGAGCCCCGTGGCCCCCACCCCGGTGGCCGCGCCGCGCCTGCTGGCGTGGGCCCCAGAGGTGGCGGCGCAGGTGGGGTTTGGCGCGGCCGACGTGCACGCCCCGGAGTTCCCGCAGCTGCTGGGGGGGAACCTGGTGCTCCCCGGCATGCGCCCCTACAGCGCCTGCTACGGCGGACACCAGTTCGGGCACTGGGCCGGCCAGCTGGGGGACGGGCGTGCCATCACGCTGGCCGAGGGGGTGGGCACCGACGGGGCGCGGTGGGAGCTGCAGCTCAAGGGCGCGGGGCCCACGCCGTACTCCCGCACCGCCGACGGGCGCGCGGTGCTGCGCTCGTCGCTGCGCGAGTTCCTGTGCAGCGAGGCGATGCACGCGCTGGGGGTCCCCACCACGCGCGCGCTGGCGCTGGTGGCCACCGGCGAGGCGGTGGTGCGCGACATCCTCTACCGCGGCGACCCGCAGCCCGAGCCGGGGGCCATCACCAGCCGGGTGGCGCCGTCGTTCCTGCGCTTCGGCAGCTACGAGCTCCCCACCGCGCGCGGGGACCACGCGCTGCTGGAGCAACTGGTGGCCTTCACCATCGCGCGGGACTTCCCCCACCTGGCGGCGGCCCACCCGGGTGACGCGGCGGCCCAGCGGGCGGCCTGGTTTGCCGAGGTGTGCACGCGCACCGCGGGGCTGATGGCGCACTGGATGCGCGTGGGGTTCGTGCACGGCGTGATGAACACCGACAACCTGTCGGTGCTGGGGCTCACCATCGACTACGGGCCGTACGGGTGGGTGGAGGCGTTCGATCCGCACTTCACCCCCAACACCACCGACGCGGGGCAGCGCCGCTACCGGTTCGGGCAGCAGCCGGCGGTGGCGCAGTGGAACCTGGTGCGGCTGGCGGAAGCGCTGGTGCCGCTATTCCCCGACGACGAGCCGCTGGCCGCGGGGCTGGGCGCGTTCGACGCGCGCTTCCAGGCGGAGCACCAGCGGATGAGCGCGGCCAAGGTGGGGCTGGCCGACGTGGCGCCCGACCGGCAGGAGGCGGTGATGCGGCTGGTGCGCGAGGGGTACGCGCTGCTGTACGAGGCGCAGGGGGATTTCACCCTGGTCTTCCGCGCGCTGGGCGACCTGCCGGTGCCGCTCCCCGAGGGGGACGCCGCGCTTGAGCAGCTGGGCGACTGCTGGTACGACGACATCCGGCGCGACCAGCACGCCGACGCGCTGCGCGCGTGGCTGGCGCAGTGGGCGGCGCTGGTGGCGGAGCACGACGCGCGCACGGGGCGCACGGCCGAGGCGCGCCGCGCGGCGATGCACGCGGTGAACCCCCGCTACATCCCCCGCAACTACCTGGCGCAGGAGGCGATCCAGGACGCGGCGCAGGGAGACCTGACGCGGCTGCGCACGTTGCAGGACGTGCTGGCGCGGCCATACGACGACCAGCCGGCGCACGCGCCCCTGGCGGCGCGGCGCCCGGCGTGGGCCGACCACGTGCCGGGCTGTGCGATGCTCTCGTGCAGTTCCTGATCTGACTCCCCTGAGGATCCCGTCATGAAGCGTCGCACCTTCCTGCTGGCCGGGCTGGGCACCGGCGGCGCCCTGTTCCTGGGGTGGTCGTTCCTCCCGCCGCGGCAGCGGTTGCGCGGGCGGCACCTGCCGGACACCGTGGCCGGCGAGGTGGCGCTCAACGGCTGGCTGACCATCGGCCCCGGGGACGCCATCACGGTGGTGGTCCCCAAGGCGGAGATGGGGCAGGGGATCCACACGGCGCTGGCGATGCTGCTGGCCGAGGAGCTGGACGTGCCGCTGGAGCGGCTGCGGGTGGCGCACAGCCCCGTGGACCAGGTGTACGCCAATGTGGCGGCGGTGGTGGACGGGCTGCCGCTCAACCCCGACGACTACGGCACCCGGCCGGGGCGGCTGGTGCGCTGGCTCACCGCCAAGACCATGCGGGAGATCGGCGTGATGATGACCGGCGGGTCGTCCAGCGTGGCTGATTGCTGGGAACCGATGCGGCTGGCGGGGGCCACGGCGCGGGCGGCGCTGCTGGCGGCGGGGGCGGCCAGGGCCAAGGTGCCGGTGGCGCAGTGCCGCACCGAGCAGGGCGTGGTGGTGGCGGGGACCCAGCGCTTCGCCTACGGGGAGCTGGCGGCGGCGGCGCTGGACCAGCGCCCGCGCGACGTGCGCCTCACGCCCCCCGCCGAGTTCCGGGTGATCGGGCGCGCCACGCCGCGGCTGGAGCAACGCGCCAAGGTCACCGGCGCGGCCACCTACGGCATCGACGTGCGGCTGCCGGGGATGAAGTACGCCGCCGTGGCCATGTCGCCGGTGCTGGGCGCGACGCCGTCACGCTTTGATCGCGAGGCCGCGCTGGCCCGCCCTGGCGTGCGCGCGGTGGTCCAGCTGGCTGGGAGCAAGGCCGGGGACCCCCCGGGGGTGGCGGTGGTGGCCGACAGCTGGTGGGAGGCGCGGCAGGCGCTGCCGGCGCTGGCGGTGGCGTGGAGCGCGCCCACGACCCCGGTGCCGGATTCGGCGGCGCTGAGCGCCACGCTGCGCGAGGCCGCGTCGTCCAAGGAGGGGCTCCCGTTCCGGTTTTCGGGAGATCATGAAGCCATCATGGCGTCTTCATCAAGGCAAATTGACGCCATTTATGAGTCTTCCTATCTGGCGCACAGCGCCATGGAGCCGCTCAACGCCACCGTCCGCTGCTCCGCCTACAACGCCGAGATCTGGATCGGCACCCAGGTCCCGCAATTCGTGCGCGACGTGGTCGCCGAGGTGGCCCAGGTGAACCAGGACGCCGTGGTGCTGCACCAGCAGCTGCTGGGGGGCGGCTTTGGGCGGCGGCTGGAGGCCGACATCGCCGCGCAGGCCACCGCCATCGCCAAGGCGCTCCCGGGCACCCCGGTCCAGCTCATCTGGAGCCGCGAGGACGACACCCGGCACGACTTCTACCGGCCGGCCACCGCCTCCCGCCTGCGCGCCGCGCTCACCCCGGACGGCCGCCTGGCCGCGCTCACCGCGCACTCCGCCGGGCAGGCCCCGTGGCGCGCCATCTCCGGGCGCGGGCTGCTGTGGCTCACCGCCACCGGCCCCGACAAGACCACCGCCGAAGGGACCTGGGACCAGCCCTACGAGTTCCCCGCCTTCCGGTCGGCGCACACCGACGTGGAGCTCCCCGTCCCGGTGGGGTCGTGGCGCGGGGTGGGGCACGGGCACCAGGCGTTCTTCCTGGAGAGCTTCCTGGACGAGTGCGCCCACGCCGCCGGCGCCGACCCCCTGGCCTTCCGCCTGGGGCTGCTCACGCGGCACCCCCGCGCCCGCGCCGTGCTGCAGCGCGCCGCCGATGCCGCCGGCTGGGGCACCCCCACGGCCCCGGCCCCCGACGGCGCCCCGGTGGCCCGCGGCCTCGCGCTGCACTGGTCGTTTGGCACCCTGGTCGCCCAGGTGGCCGAGGTCTCGCTGGACACCAGCCGCACCCCGCGCGTGCACCGCGTCACCTGCGCCATCGACTGCGGGCTGGTGGTGAACCCCAACCACGTGACCGCGCAGGCCGAGAGCGCCATCATCGACGGCATCGGCGCCGCGCTGCAGGGGGCCATCACCTTCAAGGGGGGCCAGTCCGAACAGGCCAACTTCCCGCAGCTGCACCCCGTCCGTCTGGCGCAGGTCCCGGCCATCGCGGTGCAGCTGATCCCGTCGGCGGAGCCCCCCAGCGGCGCCGGCGAGCCGATGCTCGCCCCGGTGGCGCCCGCCATCGCCAACGCCATCTTTGCGCTCACCCGCCAGCGGCTGCGCACCCTCCCGCTGCGGCTCGCGTAGTCCCCACCTTCCACCGTCGCTCGCCATGCGCCTGCTTCGCCCCGCCGCCTTGGTCGCGCTGCTCGCCACCTGCGCCGTCCCCCTGGTGGCCCAGCCCAACGCCCCCGTCATCGGCCGGTGGGACCTGACCGTGACCGGCAAGGACGGCGCCTATCCGTCGTGGCTGGAGGTGTCGCTGTCGGGGCACCGCACCCTGGTGGGGCGCTTCGTGGGCGGCGGCGGGAGTGCGCGCCCCATCAGCCAGGTCACCTGGGACAACGGCACGGTGCGCTTTGCCATCCCGCCGCAGTGGGAGCTGGCGCGCGCCGACCTGCGCGTGGAGGCCACCCTGACGGGGGACACCCTGCGTGGCACCATGGTCACCCCCATGGGGGCCACCGAGACATTCACGGGGGTGCGCGCGCCGCTGCTGCGCCGCACCGCCGCCCCCGTGTGGGGGGAGCCCGTGGTGCTCTTCGACGGCACCGGGATGGCCGCGTGGCGCCCGCTGGGCGGCGAGAGCCAGTGGGCCGTGGTCAATGGCATCCTCACCAACCGGAAGAGCGGGGCCAACCTGGCCACCCGCGAGGTCTTCACCGACTTCCGGCTGCACCTCGAGGTGCGCTACCCCCCCAAGGGGAACAGCGGCATCTACCTGCGCGGCCGCCATGAGGTGCAGGTGGAGGACAGCCCCGCCGAGCCGCAGTCGATCCACATGGGCGGCGTCTACGGCTTCCTGGTCCCCAACGAGAACGCGTCGCGCGGCCCCGGGCAGTGGGATGTGTATGACATCACGCTGGTGGGGCGGCGCGTGACCGTGGTGCTCAACGGCAAGACGGTGATTGGCGACCAGACCATTCCCGGCATCACCGGCGGCGCGCTGGACAGCCGCGAGGGGGACCCGGGGCCGATCTACCTGCAGGGCGACCACACGGGGGTGGAGTACCGCAACGTCGTGATCACCCCCGTGAAGCGGTGACCGCAGGGGCGCGGGCTACGCCCCCCGCACGCGTTCGATGCGCGGGGGGCGCCCCACGCGCCGCCCGAACGCCACCCCGCCCAGCGCCTTCCACGCCAGCGCCAGCAGGAACAGCACCAGCAGCACGGTGATCACCGGCAGGAACACCGCCAGCAGGCTGGTCGCCACGGCGCCGGCCAGCTCCCCCATGGCCACCACGGGGTTGGCGGTGCCCCCGGTGGTGGTGGTGGCCTTGAACCGCGCCAGCACGGTGGCCCCCTGCGTCATCCCCGCCGCGCCGGCCGCCAGCAGCACCACCCCCCACTTCACCACGGGGGGGAGCTCCACGGCCACGCTGGCGGCCGCCAGCATCCCCGCCAACAGCGCGGCGGGGGTGGCAATGAGGTCCATCAGCTGGTCCAGCCACGGCACCGAATAGGCCGCCACCTCCAGCACCGTGGCGGTCCCCAGCGCCGCCAGCGCGGGGGTGGTGGTAAGCCAGGCATACCCCGGGGCCAACGTCAGCACCCCGGTCTTGGCGGCCACAGCTGCCACCAGCAGCGGCACGAACACCCGGAACCCCGCCGCCGCGGCCAGCCCGATCCCCACGGCCACCCCCAGCAGCGCCTCGGGGGCGGGGAGCCAGGCAGGGACCCAGGCGGGCAGCGCCGCCTGCACCGCCAGCGGCCCGTCGGCCTGCGTGATCGCCCGCACGACCGCGTGCGCCATCGCCTGCAGCATCCCAGGCACCATCGACCCCTCGGGTGAAAGGAGGAGCGGCCGTGCCGCCCACGCGGACGAAACGTGCGGCGCGCCCCGGGCGTTTCAGCGCAATGCCCGCGCCACCGCGTTCCGCCGCGCCCACCCTGGTGTTTGTCGCCCCCTGGGAATGCTCCCGGGGCGTGGCGCAGCTCCCGCGCACCCCCGACGCCGGCCAGGTGGTGCTGTTCCTGGAATCGGTGGCCAAGGGCGCCGCCTTGCCCTGGCACCGCCAGAAGCTGGTGCTGCTGCTCTCGGCCATGCGCCACTTCGCCGAGGCGCTGGAGGGGGGCGGATACCGGGTGCTGTTCCGCCACGCCGCCAGCTACGCCCAGGGGATCGCCGAGGTGGCCGCCGAGGTGGGGGCCGGCCGCGTGGTGGCCACCGAGGGGCGCGAGCAGGACATGGTGGAGGAGCTGGCGCGCGCCGAGGCGCTGCTGGGCGCGCAGGGGGTGCCGCTGGAGCTCCGCCCCGACCGCGGCTTCCTGGCCACGCGCGCCGACTTTGCCGCCTGGGCCGCGGGGAAGAAGGAGCTGCGGATGGAGTGGTTCTATCGCACCATGCGCCGCCAGCACGGCGTGCTGCTGGAGGAGGACGGCACCCCCAGCGGCGGCGCCTGGAACTTCGACCCCGACAACCGCAAGCCGTGGCCCAAGGGGCGCGCCGTGCCGCCGGTGTGGCGCGTGGAGCCGGACGCGGTCACCCGCGCGCAGATGGCGCGCGTGGCGCGGTGGCGCAACCGCTGGGGGTCGGTGGACGCCTTCGGGCTGCCGGTGACGCGCGCCGACGCCAAGGCGTGGCTGGCGCGCTTCGTGGCCGAGCGGCTCCCCGAGTTCGGGCCGTACGAGGACGCCATGGTGCACGGCGCCCCCGACCTGCTGCACAGCACGCTGTCGTCGCTGCTGAACGTGGGGCTGCTGCACCCGCGCGAGGTGGTGGCCGCGGCCGAGGCGGCGTACCGCGCGGGGGCGGTGCCCATCGCGTCGGCGGAGGGGTTCGTGCGGCAGGTGCTGGGGTGGCGCGAGTACATCCGCGGCATGTACTGGCACCTCATGCCGGGGCTGCGCACCGCCAACGCGCTGGAGGCGCCGCTGGGGCTGCCGCGCTGGTTCTGGGCCCCCGACGGCGAGGCCTACGGCCCGCACCCCGCACGCCCTGACGCCGCGTGCGGGATGCGGTGCCTGGCCGACACCATCCGGCAGGTGCGCGACCACGGGCGCGTGCACCACATCCCGCGGCTGATGGTGCAGGGGAACATCGCCACCCTCCTGGGGGTGGAGCCGGCCGCGCTGTCGCGGTGGTTCTGGTGCGGCTTCACCGACGCGTACGAGTGGGTGGAGCTCCCCAACGTGATGGGGATGGCCACCTGGGGGGACGGCGGCGCGCTGGCCTCCAAGCCCTACGTGGCGTCGGGGGCGTACGTGAACCGCATGAGCAACTACTGCGGCGGGTGCCGCTATGACGTGAAGCAGCGCACGGGCCCCGACGCCTGTCCGGTGAACCTGCTGTACTGGGACTTCCTGGACCGGCATCGGGAGCGGTTTGCCGGGCACCCGCGCATGCGGATGATGGTGAAGCACCTGGACGGCTTCGCCGAGGGGGAGCTGGTGCAACTGCGGCGCGAGGCGGCGGCGTTCCGGGCGGCGGTGCCGGTGGACCCGGACTACTCGGCGATGCCGCCGGTGGGCGCGGCGCCCTAGCTTGCGGGGGTGGACCCCGCCCCCCAGCCGCCGTCGCCCGCGCCCCACCGCCCGCCGCGCATCAGTGCCGCCCAGCGGCGGGCGCTGCTGGCACAGGTGCGCGCCGACTGTCCCAATGCGCCCGGCGTGTACCGCATGCTGGGGCCGGCCGGGACGGTGCTGTACGTGGGACAGTCGCGCGCGCTGCGCACGCGGCTGCTCTCGTACTTCCGCGCCAAGGGGCGCCGCAACAAGGCGGCGAAGATCCTGCGCCACGCGCATGCCATCACCTGGGAGCGGCTCCCCACCCCCTTTGGCGCGCTGCTGCACGAGCTGCGGCTCATCAAGCAGCACCGCCCGCTGTTCAACCGCGCGCTGGTCACCGACGACTGGCCGCGCGCCTATGTCGCCGTCACCGGCGGCCCGGTGCCGGGGGTGCGCGTGGTGCGGCAGTCGGACCATCCGGGGGCGGTGGCGCTGTACGGCCCCTTCCGACGCGTGGCGCAGCTGCGCGACGCGGTGCGGGCGCTGGCGGAGGCCACCGGGGTGCGCGACTGCACCGTGGAGGGGCTGGCGCTGGGGCGGCCGGTGCGGCGGCAGCACGCTGCCTGCCTGCGGCACGCCATCGGCAACTGCGCGGGACCGTGCATCGGGGGGGGCGAGCCCGCGCCGTACCACGAGGGGATCGCCGAGCTGCGCGCCTTCCTGGAGGGGCGCACCGCGGCGCCGCTGGCGCGGGTGACCGCCGCCATGCACGCCGCCGCCGCCGCGCTGGCCTTCGAGCAGGCGGGGGCGCTGAAACGGCGCGTGGAGCTGCTGGCGTGGCTGCGCGACCGGGTGCGCCACTTCACCGCCAACGTGGACCGGCTCACCTTCCAGTACCGCGCCCCCGCCGCGGACGGGGGGACGCACGTGTACCTCGTGCGGCGCGGCACGGTGCGCGCCGACTGCCCCGCCCCGTGCACGCCGGAGGAGGCCGCCGCCTTTGCGGCGCTGGTGGCGCGCGTGTACCACCCCCAGGAGCCGGCCGGCGCGGAGCTGGCGCCGCATGCGCTGGACGAGTTTGCGCTGGTGGCCAGCTGGTTCCGGCGGAAGCCGGAGGAGCGGGGACACACGGTGGCGGCGGCCACCCCGTGGACTGCGGACGCCGGCACCGCGGGGTAGCTTCGGGGCGTCCACCCTCCCGGAGCCTTCGTGATCCCCGTTCACCTCCTGTTCGCCGCGGCCCTGACGGCCGCCCCCGCCGACTCCCTCACCGCGCGTGAGCTGCTGGACGTCCGCACCGTCTCGGCGCAGGCGCTCGCCCCCGACGGCCGCTGGGTGGTGGCCACCCGCTCGGCGCGGCGCGACCAGCTGGGGTTCGTGGCGGCGCGCGACGGTGACCCCACCTACGCGCGCGCCACCCCCGCCGAACTGCTGCTGGTGGACACGCGCACCGGCGCCGAGCGCCCGCTGCTGCCGGGGCGGGTCACCGCGCGCGGCGCGGTGTTCGCCCCCGATGGCCAACGCGTGGCGGTGGCGGTGCTGGAATCGGCGGACGTCTGGGGGCTGCGCGTGGTCGAGGTGGCCGGCGGCAAGGTCACCCCCATCCGCCTCCCCGCGGGGACGCTGCTGGACGGCACCGCCCCGCTGGTGTGGAGCGGCGACGGCCGCACGCTGTGGGTGGCCACCCGCTCGGTGGCGTGGCGCGACAGCGCGCAGGCGCGCTTTGCCACGCTGGTGCGCGGCCCGGTGACCGCGCTGGGGGCCCCCGCCGACGAGCCGTTCCTCCCGTGGGAAGGGCTGCGGCGCGAGGCGCAGCGGCGGGCGGTGGTGGCGGTGGAGCTCGCCACGCAGCGCGTGACGCCGGTGCTCCCGGCCGGGCTCATCGCGACCGTGACCCCCGCCCCCGACGGTGGCGCGCTCAGCTGGACCGAGGACATGGCCGCCAGGACCGACTACGACGTGATCATGGGGCGCGAAGACCGGCTGCTGGCGCGCCGCACCGGTGACTCCACGCGGGTGCTCTTCTCGTCGGTCAAGGGCGTCACCGTGCGCTGGGCCGAGGACGGCCGGCGCTACTTCTACGGGCGCGACGGCGCCCTCTGGATGGGGACCGTCCCTGCCACAGGGCAGACGGTGGAGGCGACGCGGCGGCGGCTGGCCGCCCCCGACAGCGCCGCCCCCGGCGACACGACGCGCGCCGCGCAGGGCCGCCGCGCCCGCACGCGGCTGACGCTGCTGCGCGTGGCCGACGCCGGCGACGCCGTGCTGGCGCAGGACGCCGCGGCGATCTGGCTGGTGGACACCGCCGGCGTGCGCACGCGCATCGCCGCGCTCCCCGACAGCACCGACGCCGCGTCGCCGCGCCCCGCGGTGCTGGAGTGGTCGCACGACGGGCGGTGGGTGTACCTCGCGCTCAACGCGCGCGACCGCTACGAGCGCGCGGTGGCGCGCTGGGACCGGCAGACCGGCGAGCTGCGCACGCTGGTGCGCGACGGGCGCCTGCGCAGCGCCCTGCAGCTCTCGCGCGACGGGAGCACGCTGGTGTGGAACCAGGCGGAGCCCAACCGCCCCGCCGACCTGTGGGTGGCCGACGCCGCCCTGGCGCAGCCGCGCCGCCTGCTGGAGGCCAACGCATGGCTCACGCCGGAGCGCGTGGCGCGCACGGAGCTGTTCCGCTACGTCGACGCCGACGGCGCGCCGCAGTGGGGGGTCCTCTTCCACCCCCTGGGCGCGCCGGCGGGGCCCGCCCCCACGGTGTTCATCCCCTACGAGGACTTCTTCGACGACAGCTACGATGCCATGGCCAACTTCCTGGCGTCGCGCGGCTTCGCGGTGGTGAAGCCGTCGGTGTCGTTCGAGACCGGGTTCCCGGGCGAGGCGTGGGCCAAGGGGGTCACCGCCGCCGCCAATGCGCTCGTGGCGCGCGGCGTCGCCGACTCGGCGCGGCTGGGGGTGCACGGCACCAGCTACGGCGGCTACGCCACCAACCTGCTCATCACGCAGACCAGGCGCTTCAAGGCGGCCATCAACATCTCGGGGAAGGTGGACATCATCTCCTTCTACACCGACTCGCCGCGGCTGGGGAACCGCAACACGCACGCCGCCGAGAAGAGCCAGGACCGGCTGGGCGCCACGCTGTGGCAGCAGCCGCAGAAGTACTGGGCGCACAGCGCGGTGCTGTACGCCGACCGCATCGAGACGCCGCTGCTGCTCCTCACCGGCGGCGAGGACCACAACGTGCCGGCGCAGAACACGCGCGAGATGTACTACGCGCTGCGCCGGCTGGGGAAGCCGGTGCAGTGGGTGAACTACGCCAATGGCGGCCACGGCATCCCCATGACCACCGAGGCGGAGTTTGCCGACTTCCACCAGCGGGTGGCCGGCTGGTACGGGCGCTACCTGCGCCCCGCCGCCCGCTGACCCTCGTCTCCCCCTGCTATCGGAGGATTGCCATGCGTCCCGTCGCCCGTCTGGCCCTGGTGGCCCTGTGTGCGTTGCCCGTCGCGCTGTCCGCGCAGCCCCCGCAGGAGGTGCAGCTCAAGGAGTGGGAGGTGCCGTGGGGCGCCGCCGGGCGCCCGCGCGATCCCTCGTTCGACGCGCAAGGGCGCGTGTGGTTCGTGGGGCAGGAGGGGAACTACGTGGCGCGGCTGGACCCGGCCACCGGCGCCTTCACGAAGATCGAGATCGATCCCGGCACGCACCCGCACACCGTCCACGTGGACCGCTTCGGTGACGCGTGGTACGCCGGCAACCGCAACGGCATGATCGGGCGCATCAACGGGCGCACGGGGGCCATCACCCGCTACCCCATGCCCGACAGCGCGGCGAAGGACCCGCACACCATCGCCTTCACGAAGGACGGGCACCTCTGGTTCACGCTGCAGAACAGCAACATGGTGGGCTTCCTGGACCGGAGCTCGGGGAGGGTGACGCTGCACCGCATGCCCACGCCGCGCTCGCGTCCGTACGGCATCGTCATCGACCGCGCGGGGCGGCCGTGGTTCAACCTGTTCGGGACCAACGCGGTGGGGACCATCGACCCCGCGTCGGGGCGGGTGCGCGAGTATCGGCTGCCCAATGAGCGGGCGCGCGGCCGGCGCATCGCGCTCACCAGCGACGGGGCGGTGTGGTACGTGGACTACACGCGCGGCTTCCTGGGGCGGCTGGACCCGGCCAGCGGCGCGGTGGCCGAGTGGCCCATGCCCGCCGGCGGGGGGCGCTGCCGTATGCCATGACGGTGGACGACGCCGACCGCCTCTGGTTCGTGGAGACGGGGACGCAGCCCAACCGGCTGGTGGGCTTCGACCCGGGGACGCGGGAATTCTTCGGCCGCACCGACCTGGGGCCCGCCGTCCCCAATACGGTCCGCCACATGGTCTTCGACCCGAAGACGCGCAGCATCTGGTTCGGGAGCGACCGCGGCACCGTTGGCCGCGCCGTGGTCCCGCCGGCGCGGAAACCGGTGTCGTAAGCGGGGGGCGCGAGGGACCAAGCCCCGATCATCCGGGACCGGCCGTGCCCTGACCGTGACCGAGCCCCGGGGTGGGACGTCTTGTTCTCGCCCCGGGCGCGCCCGTATCGTCGATGGGAATCGGCGGGAGGGATCGTCAGCTGGTTGCGCTGACGAACGCGACGGGGCGTTCACGGTCCCCGCGATTCCTCTGCCCCGTTTGGTTGCCATGGCCCCCTGTCCTCCCCGGACGTCACCCCGCTCGACGCGCTGCCGGCCCGGCGCGGTCGCGGCGTGGACCCCCCTGCTGCTGACGGGGACCCTCCTGGGCGGGTGCGCACGCGCGCCGCTAGCGCCGCCCCCCACCCCGGAAACCGCCGCCGTCCTCCGGCAGCATGCGAACTGGCAGGAGCGGTGGTCGCGACGGGTCGTGGGGATCCCGCCGTTCACGGTCACCTCCGACGATCCCGCCATCGGCGACCTCGCCTACGCGCTCGCCGACCTGCTCATGACGGACCTCTCGCGCAGCGGGCAGATCCGCCTGGTGGAGCGGTCGCGGCTGGGCGAGGTGCTGCGGGAACTCGACCTGGCCAAGTCGGGGCGCGTGGACTCGGCGACCGCCCCGCAGGCGGGGCGGCTGCTGCAGGCCGGGCGGCTGGTGCTGGGATCCATCGGCTCCATGGGGGACGGGCGCTCCATCCGGCTGGGCGCGCGCATCGAGGCGGTGGCGCAGGGGACCGTGCAGGACGCCGTGGACGCGCAGGCGCCGCTGGCCGACATCCTGGCGGCGGAGAAGGCGCTGGCCTTCCGTCTGCTGGAGTCGCTGGGCGTGGTGCTCACCCCCAGCGAGCGCGCCGCCATCGAGGCGCGCCCCACGGCCAGCCTGGAGGCGTTGCTGGCCTACGGTCGCGGCGTGCGGCGCGAGTACCTGGGTGAATATGTCGCCGCCCGGCGCGAGTATCGCGACGCCGCGCGGCTGGACCCGCGCTTCCGGCAGGCCACCGTGCGCGATCAGGAGATGCGCACGCTGGCGCAGACCGCCACCCTGGACCCGGACCTCGTCCCCGGGCTGCGCCCGCGCAGCACCGCGCTGGGCGCGGCGGTGGACCAGGTGAACCGACCGCTCCCCCTCACCACCCTGGGCACGCGCACCTTCGGGTCGCCGGTGGACCCCGCCTTCCCGGAAACCAAGGGCACCGTGGTCATCACGGTGGTGCGCCCATGAGCGCCCCACGTGTCGGGCTGACACGCACGCTGCCAGTGGTCCTCCTGCTGGGGACCGCCGTGGCCATTCCGGCCGCCGCCCAGGATCGCCTGGTGGGCGCGCGACGGGTGGCCGGCGGCGCCCTGGGGGAACATGTGCGCTTCAAGGGGCTCCTGCGCCTCGACCAGACCGGGCGCGGCGACTCGGTGCTGGTGCGCGAACTGGCGCAGGTCCAGCTCCCCTTCACGGCGGCCGTCCCCCTGGGGACCAACTGGACGCTCGATGTGGGGACCTACTACACCGCCACCCAGGTCACCCTGGCCGACTCGGGGCGGGCGCGCACGGTGACGCTGGCCGGCCCCGGGGACACGCGCGTGCGCGCGGTCGGACGGCTGCGCGACGACGGGCTGGTGGTCACGGTGGGGCTCAACGCCCCCTCGGGGATGCGCCAGCTCACGAACGACGCGCTGGACGTGCTGCGTGCGGCCTCGGCCCCCGCGCTGGGGTTGGGGAGCGCCCCCGTGTCCGCCGGGCTGGGCGCCACGCTGGGCGTGGTGGCGGCGCGCGCCTCGGACGCGGGCGGCGTGGCCGTGGGCGCGTCGTACGAAGTGCGCGCGCGCTACCAGCCGGTGGCCGCCCGATTGCTGGGTACCACGCCGGCGCAGTACACCCCCGGGGGGGCGGCGCGCGTCACGCTGGCCGCCGACCGTCGGCTGGGGCGCCACAAGCTCGTGGTCAACCTGGCGGGCGACCTGTTCCTCGCGGACATCCTGGAGAGCGGCACCGGCGCTGACGCGGTGCGGGCCACCGTGCGCCCGGGGCCGCTGCTGTCGGCGGAGGGGGAGCTGCAGCTGGCGGCCCCTGGCGTGCGCGAGCTGTCGCTCTGGACGCTGGTGCGCCGGCGGCAGCCCTTTGCCCGCGACGGCGCCGCGCTGGCCGGCTCCGACGCCACCTACGTGGATGGTGGCGTGCGCGCCAGCGTGCCGCTGGTGTCACGACTGGACGTGACCACCGCCCTCGACGTGCGCTGGCAGTCGGGAATGCGCGTGGCCCCCGGGGTGCTCACGATGGGCGGCGTGGCCGGCGTGGGCACGGTGGGGCTGTCGTGGCGCGGCGGCAGCACCACCGTGCAGCCGTTCGTGCGGGTGCAGGGCGGGAACCTGCGCCAGCGCCTGGGGCCCGGCGCGCCGCCGGTGGCCGATGGCGACTTCTTCGGCATGACCGCGGGGCTCCTCTTTTCCCGGAGCTTCTGACCATGTCCGCCTTGCGCACGCGATCACTTTCGTTGCGTCCCCGCGCCCGGACCGTTGCGGCCTCGCTGGTCGCCCAGGGCGCCCTGCTGCTGGCCGGCTGCGTGGGGAGCGGTGACGTGGCCGGCCCGGTGAGCGGCGGCGGCGGTGCGGCTGTCCGCGCCAGCATTGCCGCCCGCCTGCAGGTGGACGCCCCGGCCGGGGCGCTCCTCCGCCTCACCCCCGCCTATCTGCGGTTGGACGGCACCAGCCGCGACTTGCCCACGGTGACGGCCCCCCTGGGCACGGCCGCCGAGGAGCAGGTGGCCGTGGAGATCGAATTCGGCGCGTGCCTGGCCGACCCCGAGCGCGCCGGGTGGCAGGGGGCGCCCCCCACCGCGGGCGAGTGCGTGCTCACGCTCCGCTTTGCCCTGCTGGTGGAGAACGCCCAGGTGGACACCGCCACCATCGGCCCGCTCGCCATTCGCGGCGGGCAGCGCGTGATTCCGGGGGCCGTCTCGCTGCAGGAGGCGGCGGCGCTCCAGCTGTTCACCGCCGACGGCACCCCGCTGTCGACGACGACCCCCCTCCCCGTCCAGGTGGGCGAGCGTCGCGCCCTGGTGGCGCGCATCGTGGACGGCGCCGGCCGCACCCGTCCCGCGCGCGCCGTGAGCTGGCGCCTCACCCCGCCGGGGCTGGCCGCGCTGTCGGACAGCGGCGTGTTGGTGGGCGCACTGCCGGGGGTGGGCTCCGTGGGCGCCACGAGCGGAGGGGTGGAGGTGGCCTACCCCGTGCGCGTGGTCCGCGCGCCGGCGCCGCTGCGCATCGAGGGAGCCCCGGGGAGCACCGGCCGCGTGGTGGTGACCTCACGCCCGGCCGGCATCCAGTGCGCCATCACCAACGGCACGGCCACCGGCAGCTGCGAGCTCCCCTTCCCCGGGGACACCACCGTCACGCTGGACGTGGTCCCCGAGGGGACCACCGAGTTCCGCGGCTACGACGGCGCCTGCGTCGGGGACGGCGCCTGCGCGGTTCCCATGACGGAGGCGCGCACGGTGCGCGTGGCCAGCACGGCCCGCTTCACCCTGGCCGTGGCCGCCATCGGCGGCGGGTCGGGGGTGGTGACGTCGGTCCCCGAGGGGATCCGTTGCACCGTCACCAACGGCACGGCGGCGGAAACCGGATGCTCGGCGCTGTTCCGGCTGGGCACGGCGGTGGAGCTGCAGGCGACCCCGGGTGCCAACGCCGACTTCACCGGCTGGAGCGGGGACTGCACGGGCGCCGCGCAATGCCAGCTGCCCATGACCTCGGCCGCCGCCGTCACTGTCTCACTGGTGCCGCGCCAGTCGCTGACCGTGAGCGGGGCGGGATCGGGGACGGGGCTCGTGACCTCGTCGCCGGCAGGGATCCGCTGCGTCATCACCAACGGCGAGGCGGCTGAGGAGGGATGTGCCGCCAGCTTCCCGCGCGGCAGCACCGTCACGCTGACCGCCACGGGCTCGGGCGCGAGCGACTTTGCCGGCTGGCAGGGCGCGTGCGCCGGCACGGGGAGCTGCACCGTGGCCGTGGATGCGGCTACCGCCGTGACCGCGCGCATGGCGCTGCGTCGCACGCTCACGGTCACCCACACGGGCGTCGGCAACGCCACCATCAGCTCCACCCCGGCGGGCATTCAGTGCGTGGTGGCCAACGGGGTGCGAGCCAGCGTGGGCTGCTCGGCTGCCTTCCCCGAGGGCACCGTGGTCTCGTTGACCGCCACGGCCGGCACGGTGACCGACCTGGTGGCGTGGAGCGGCGCCTGCAGCGGCAGCGGCGCCACCTCGTGCACGGTGACCATGGGCGAGGGGCGCGCCGTCTCGCTGGCGCTGGCGGTGCAGCCGCTGCTCACCGTGACCGCGACCGGCTCCGGCGACGGCACGGTCACGTCGTCACCCGCCGGGATCGCGTGCACGCTGCAGGGGGGGCGCGCCTCGGGGAGTTGCGCGGCCCGCTTCGCGTCGGGGACCGTGGTGGCGCTCACCACCACCCCGTCCGGCCCTACCGAGTTCGTCGGGTGGAGCGGGGCGTGCGCCGGCACGGGGAACTGCACCGTGACCCTCACGGAGCCTCGGGACGTGACCGCCACGCTGGCGCTGTATCCGCTGCTGACCGTGGCGATGGCGGGGAACGGCGAGGGGGTGGTGACCTCGACCCCCGAGCCCATCGGCTGCCAGCTGAGCCAGGAGGGAGGCTATCAGGGGTCGCAATCGGGCCCCTTCACCACCGGGACCTGTACCGCGCGGTTCCCGCGCGGGACCGTGGTGACGCTCACGCAGGAGGCGGGCGAGGGGTCGACCTTTGGCGGCTGGGAGGGGGCGTGCGCGGGAGCGGCGACGTGCACCGTGACCCTCACGGACGACCGTACCGTGACCGCGTCGTTTGGGCGGAACGCGGGGACCTTCCGCCTGACCGTGGAGGCCAACATCGCCAACACCGGCAGCGGGACGGTCATCTCGGGGCAGCAGGAGATTTCGTGCACCATCACGCAGCAGACCTCCGGCACCTGTTCCGCCGACTTCCCCCGGGGCACGCAAGTGACGCTCACCCCCCTGGCGGGCGCGCAATCGTCGTTTGGCGGGTGGGGAGGCGCATGCAGCGGGTTCCAGGGCTGTACCGTGACCCTGAACGAGGACCTCACGGTGAGCGCGCGCTTCTTCCGCGCCATCGGCATCCGCCTCCCCGGCGGGACTCCGACGCGCCCTCCCGCCCCTCAGAAGCCTCCGCTTACGGTCCGCACCCCCCGGCCCCCCGCAAGGTGAGGATCGCCTCGCGCTGCGTCATCGTGCGCGCCAGCAGGCGCGCACGCTGCAGCGTGGCGCACCCGGCCCGCTGCTCGCCGGCCAGCAGGTAGCCCTCGGCCAACCGGATGAACCCCCACGTGCTGTCGTCGGGGGTTTCCAGGTCGGCGATCAGCATGCGCAGCGCCGGCAGCAGGCGACGCGCGGTGGCCTCGTCCGTCGTGGCGGGGTCGAGCAGCTCGCGCAGCGAGTCGAGGCGCTGCCGGGGGGTGAGTCCGGCCAAGGGGCGACGCCTCAGGGGCACCCGCCTGCCGGCCCCCGGTCCACCCGGCGCCACGAGGGGCGCCGACGGCGTCGCGATGGGCGCGGGTGCCGGTGCCGTGGCCGGCACGGCTGACGAGGGGGTGCTCGACGTGGCAGGCGGCGCCGTCGCGGGCGCGGCGGTGGGTGTAGTCGCGGGTGTGGGTGTGGTCGCGGGCGTGGTCGCGGGTGTGGTCGTGGGTGTGGGCGCGGGTGTGGGCGCGGGTGTGGGCGCGGGTGTGGGCGCGGGTGTGGCGGCTGACGTCGGTGCAGGCGCGATGGGCGCGGCAGCGGTGGGCGCAGGCACCTCACCAGTGGCAGGCGTCACACGCGCCCCCTCGCCGCCCACGGGACGCATGACCAACCATCCAGCCGCCGCCGCCGCCGCCACCACCACCGCGCCCGCTGCCACGGGACGCCGCCAGGTGCGCTGCGGTGCACGCGGGGCCGCGGAGGCCCGGGACGCTGCCGCGGCCGTGGGCGTCACCGGCGGTTCCACCGCAGCGGGTGCGGGGGGCGCGTCCCCGGGCGCCGCCGGGGCGGGGGCGAAGCCCTCGCGCTCGTCGACCACCGCCGCCGACAGCGCCTGCGCAAAGGCCAGCGCGGATCCGGTGCGCGCGCCCACGTCCAGCGCCAGCGCGGCGTCCAGCACGGCCTGCAACGCCGGAGGCCAGCCCATCTCCGCGCGCACCACGCGCAGCGGACGCGGGGGCTGCATCAGCCGCGCCGTCAGCCCGCGGTCGGGGGTGCTCGTGTCGAAGGGGAGCGCCCCCGTGAGCAGGTGGTACGTCACCAGCGCCAGCGCATACACGTCGCTGCGCGCGTCCAGCTCCCCCCCCAGCACCTGCTCGGGGCTCATGTACTCGGGGGTTCCCACGATGAACCCGGTGCGGGTGAGCGCCGCGTCCCCGCCGCCCACCGGGCGGGCGATGCCGAAGTCCAGCACCTTGCACCGCTCGCCGCCGTCGGGGTCGCGCACCACCAGAATGTTGTCCGGCTTGAGGTCGCGATGGATGATCCCCAGGCGGTGCGCCGCCTCCACCCCCTCCGCCACCTGTCGCACCAGCGCCGCCGCCCGCGCCGGCGCCAGCGGCCCCTCCTCGGCCACCAGCGCCTTGAGTGTGCGCCCGGGGACGTATTCCATGGCCAGGTACACCATGCCGTCGGCGGTCTCGCCGAAGTCGTACACGCGCACCACCCGCTCGTGTTCAATGCTGGCCGCGTTGGCCGCCTCGCGGTTGAAGCGGGCCAGCGCCACCGGATCGGCCAGCAGCTCGGGGCGCATGACCTTGATGGCCACCTGCTGGGGGAGGCGCACGTGGCGCCCCAGGAACACCGTCCCCATCCCCCCCTCGCCGAGCCGCTCGGACACGAGGTAGCGCCCGGCGATGACGGCGCCCACCAGCGTGGCGTCGTCGCCCACGGGGCGCAGCGCGGCGCCGTCGGCGGGGCAGAAGGTGACGGCATCGTCGTACGTGGTGCCGCAGGCGGAACACAGCTTGGCCATGGACGCTCCGGACGGTGGAACGACGGATGTCACGCGCGGGGGGAGCGCGTCGTATCTTAATCGCCGGCCGACACGCGGCCGATCCCTTCGCACGGAGCCCCTCCCATGTTCCCTGCCGTCTTCCCCCGGTGGGTCGCCCTCGCGGCGGCGGTGGCGCTGGTGCCCCGCCTCGGCGGGGCGCAGCCGTCCGCCCCCGACGGACGCCCCACCATGGCCGTGCTGTACTTCACCAACGCCGCCATGGTGGACCGGGAGGAGTACGCTCCGCTGGCCAAGGGGCTGGCGGAGATGGTCATCACCGAGCTGGCGGGAAACCCCGGGGTCCGCGTCGTGGAGCGCGACCGCATCCAGGCGCTGTTCGACGAGCAGGCGCTGTCCGCGGGCGGACGCGTGGACCCGGAAACGGCGGTGAAGGCCGGGAAGACGCTGGGCGCCCGCCACCTGCTGTTCGGGACGTTCGTGGTCGACCCGCGGCAGACCATGCGGATGGACGTGCGCGCCATCAACACCGAAACCTCCGCGCTGGAGTTCGCCACGTCGGTGACCGGCAAGGCGGACCGGATGCTGGAGCTGGTGGTGGCCTTGGGCGCCAAGGTCAACGCGGGGCTCAAGCTCCCGGCGCTCCCCGCCGCCGCCGCGCCGGGTGCGCCGGGGAGTGCCGGGGCGATGCCGTCGGCCGCGGGGCCGGCGGTGCGCATCGGGAGCAACGGGCCCAATCAGCTGCGCTCCATGATGCTCCTGAGCCGCGCCCTCGAGGCGCAGGACCGCCGCAACACCATGGCGGCCGTGGCGCTCATGAAGGAGTCGGTGGCCGCCAATCCCGAGAATGCGCGCGCACGAGCCCTCCTGGCCTCCCTGGAGACGATGCCGCGGTGAGTCCCGCGTCGGAATCCGCGCGGAAGGCCGCGCGCGCGCCCCGTGTCGCCTTCCAGGGGGAGCCTGGGGCGTTCAGCGAACTCGCCATCGCCGCCCAGTGGCCGCAGGGGGCGGAAGCGGTCCCCTGCCCCACCTTCGGGGAGGCGCTGGCGACGCTCTGGGGCGGCCGCGCCGACTTTGCCGTGATCCCGGTGGAAAACGCCATCGCGGGCGCGGTGACGGTGGCGCTGGAGGCGATGGCGCCGCTGGAGGGGCGGCTGGTGCAGGTGGCCGAGCGTCGGGTGTCCATCCACCTGGCGCTGCTGGCGCTTCCCGGCACCACGGTGGAGCAGGTGACGCATGTGCACAGCCATCCGGTGGCGCTGGCGCAGTGTCGACTGTTCCTGGCCAAGCATCCGGCCATCACGGCGGTGGCGGAGTCGGACACCGCCGGGGCGGCGCGGCTGGTGGCGGAGCGGGGCGACGCGGCGCACGCGGCCATTGCGGGGGCGGCGGCGGCGGCGCGCTACGGGCTGGTGCCGCTGAAGGCGCAGGTGGAGGATGTCCCCGCCAACTGGACGCGCTTCGTGGTGGTGGCGCGGGCGGACTGAGGGGGCGCGTCGCGCCCGTTCGTGGTCAGCGTGGCGTCAGGGAGCCGTCAGCGCTTCCGCACCATCGCGAAGTCGTACTCCAGCGCGATGGTGTCGGCCACCCCCAGCAGGATCGACACCTTGGGCTGCAGCAGCCGGAAGTCGGCAAAGGTGAAGCGCGTGACCGCGCGCCCCGTCAGCTGGTCGCCGTCCACAGTGGCCGTCACCCGCCAGGTGGCGGGGCGGGTGACCCCTTTCACGGTGAGATTTCCCACCAGGTCGAAGGCGGTGGGGCCGCTGGTGGGGAGCGGCACCGGCAGCCCGCGCACGAGGGTGGCCTGAAACGTGGTGGTGGGGAAGCTGTCGGTGACCAGGATGCGGTTGCGCACGTACCGGTCGCGCCGCGGCTCGTCGCTGACCAGCCCGGACACCGTGGCCACGAAGCGCGACGAATCCACCACCACCTGCCCGCGCGCATCCACCACGATCACCCCGGTCAGCGCCGCCGTCTCCCCCACGGCGTCATTGTCCAACGTCTTCCCCGCCAGCCGTTCGCGCACCCGATAACGGGCCGCATTGCCGGTGCGCCCCGTTTCGTAGCGCACCGGCGCATCGGATGTCGCCTTGGCCGCACCGCGCCGCTGGGCATGGGCCGGCAGGGCGGTGGCAACCAGCAACACCCCAAGCCACAGGGACGCGCGAGCAACACAAGGACGCATGAGCGGGAGGAGCGACGGGGCAGGAAGGGGCGGGACGGGCACCCGAGGGGCGCGATGAGGCGCCATGCGCTGGTGTAACGCGGCGGTCCCGCCATTCGTTGTGTCGGCGTGCCGTAGAGGGTTCCCCAACCGGGAACCCCGTGGACGGCTGATCCCCAGAGGCCTCGGCGTCGGCCATGGCGGCGGCGCGGGGGGGGGTACCTGCCTGCACCGCGCTCCAGCCCCGCGCGTTATCATCCATCAGCTCACCCCTCACCCTTCAATCATGGCCGCTCCCGCCGTCAGCCGATCCGTCGACATCAACGGCACCACCCTCTGGGTCGAGGACACCGGGGGTGACGGCATCCCCGTGCTCTTCGCCCACGGGCTGCTCATGAGCTGCCGGATGTTCGATGCGCAGGTGGCCGCGCTCCGCGGCCGCTACCGGTGCATCGGCTGGGATCACCGCGGGCAGGGGCAGAGCGCGCCCGGCACCGGTCGCGTGGTCTCCATCGAGCAGGTCACCGACGACACCATCGCCCTCATCCGCGCGCTGGGGCTCCCCGCCGTGCACTTCGTGGGGCTTTCCATGGGCGGCTTCGTGGGGATGCGGCTGGCCGCGCGTCATCCCGCATTGCTGCGGTCGCTGGCGCTGCTGGACACCAGCGCCGACCCCGAGCCCGCGGAGAACGTGCCGCGCTACCGGCTGCTCAACGTGGTCGCCCGGTGGTTCGGGCTGCGCGCCGTGGCCGGCCGCGTCATGCCCATCATGTTCGGGCGCACCTTCCTGGGCGATCCCGCGCGCGCGGAGGAGCGGGCGCTGTGGCGGCAGCGGCTGGTGGGGAACCGCCGCGCCATCTGGCGCGCGGTGAACGGGGTGATCGAGCGCGCGGGGGTGGCGGACGAGCTGGCGCAGGTGCGCACCCCCACGCTGGTGCTGGTGGGGGAGGAGGACGTGGCCACCGTCCCCGCCAAGTCGGAGCGGATCCGCGACCTGATCGCGGGGTCCGCGCTGGTGCGCATCCCCGGGGCCGGGCACTCGTCGTCGGTGGAGCAGCCGGCGGCGGTGACCGCGGCGCTGGACGCGTTCCTGCAGCGGGTGGACGGCGGCGCCCGCTGACCGCGCGGGCGGCTCAGCCCCCCGGGGTCGGCACCAGCCGCTGCTCCAGCAGCACCCCTCCCACCAGCGTCTCCATCCGAAGCAGCCGCCCGCTGGTGGCGCCAATCCACACCGTGCTCTCGCGATTGGCGGCCAGCGTGAACACCACCACGTGCGCCTCCTCCCCCAGCACCGTGGCGCGCCCGGTCACGCGCAGCTCCACGGGGTGGAGCCCGCCGTCCAGGTCGTACACGGGGAGCTGCACGTGCAGCCCCGGCGCCAGCGGCAGCGCGCGCAGCACGAGGTCCCAGCTGCCGGCGTCGAAGAACGGCGTGGTGAGCAGCGTGTCCAGCGGCACCCCGGGGAATCCCTCGGGGGCCAGCGATCCCTTCACGCGCCGGCCGGTGAACGCCAGGGAGAAGCGGCGCGTGGGCTGCTGCGCCACATGGCGGCGCGGCGCCAGCGTGCGCGCCTCGGTGGCGGTGGAGTCCACCACCTGCACCCCGCCGCGCTGCACGGTGAGCACCCGCTGCACCACCACGCCGGCGGCGCTGCTGTCGCGCCACTGCTGGTCGGTGATGCGCCCCAGGGGGAGCGAGGCCGCCCCCTGCCAGGCGGTGAGGGTGTACGCGTGCGTCCCCGCCGCCAGGCGGCGCGGGTCCAGCAGCGAGTCCCCCGGGAGGACCAGCCGCGGCTGCGCGGCCAGCGGCACGGCGACCAGGAGCAGGGCGAGGGCGTGAAGGAGGCGCACGCCGGAAGATACCGGGGGGTGGCGGGTTTGGCCCGCCACCGCGGGAACTGCCTGAGGGACGAGGGGCCCTGGATGTGAGTGATTGATGTGAGGTCTTCGGTACCAGGATGGGCCAATCTGGTTCCTACCCCCTCGAATCGATCACTCATACCCAGGGCCCCTCATCCCTCAGGCAGGAGATGCCAGTCGCCAGCGGCCAGCCGCCAGTCGCCAGCCGCCGGCCCCAGCCCCTCAGTACTTGTAGTGCCCCGCCTTGTACGGGCCGTCCAGCGGCACGCCGATGTACGCCGCCTGGTCCGCCGTCAGCGTCGTCAGCTTCACCCCCAGCTTCGGCAGGTGCAGCCGCGCCACCTTCTCGTCCAGGTGCTTCGGCAGCGTGTACACCGCCTTCTCGTACGACTCCGCCTTGGCGTGCAGCTCCAGCTGCGCCAGCACCTGGTTGCTGAAGCTCGCGCTCATCACGAAGCTCGGGTGCCCCGTGGCGCACCCCAGGTTCATCAGCCGCCCCTCCGCCAGCACCAGGATCGAGCGGCCGTTGGGGAGCTGGAACTCGTCGTACTGCGGCTTGATGTTCACGCGCCGCATCCCCTCCACCTTCTTGAGCCCGGCCATGTCGATCTCGTTGTCGAAGTGGCCGATGTTGGCGACGATCGCCTTGTCCTTCATGCGCCCCATGTGCTCCACGGTGATCACGTTCTTGTTCCCCGTGGCCGACACGAAGATGTCCGCCTGCTCCAGCACCTCCTCCAGCGTCGTCACCTGGTACCCCTCCAGCGCCGCCTGCAGCGCGCAGATGGGATCGATCTCGGTGACCACCACGCGCGCCCCCTGCCCCTTGAGCGCCTGCGCGCACCCCTTCCCCACGTCGCCGTAGCCCAGCACCACGCAGATCTTCCCGGCCAGCATCACGTCGGTGGCGCGGTTGAGCCCGTCGATGACCGAGTGCCGGCAGCCGTACAGGTTGTCGAACTTCGACTTGGTGACCGAGTCGTTCACGTTGATCGCCGGGAACGCCAGCGTCCCCGCCTTCTGCATCTCGTACAGCCGGTGCACGCCGGTGGTGGTCTCCTCGGAGACGCCGCGGATGCCGGCCAGCACCGCCGTCCACCGCCCCGGGTGCTTCGCCTGCTCGGCGCGCAGCAGGTCGAGGATGACCCCCCACTCCTCGGGCTCGTTGTCGGCGTCAAAGCCCGGGATGGCCCCCGCCTGCTCGTACTCCGCCCCCTTGTGCACCAGCAGCGTCGCGTCGCCGCCGTCGTCCAGCAGCAGCGTGGGCCCGGTGCCGTCGGGCCACATCAGCGCCTGCTCGGTGCACCACCAGTACTCCTCCAGCGTCTCCCCCTTCCACGCGTACACCGGCGTGCCGCGCGGCGCCTCGGGGGTGCCGTCCTTCCCCACCACCACCGCCGCGGCGGCGTGGTCCTGCGTGGAGAAGATGTTGCACGACACCCAGCGCACGTCGGCGCCCAGCTCCACCAGCGTCTCGATGAGCACCGCCGTCTGCACCGTCATGTGCAGCGAGCCCATGATGCGCGCCCCCGCGAGCGGCGCCTTCCCCGCGTACTCGGCGCGCAGCGCCATCAGCCCCGGCATCTCCTGCTCCGCCAGGCGGATCTCCTTGCGCCCCCACTCCGCCAGCGACAGGTCCGCGACGGCATAGGTGGGGCGCGTGAGGGTCGCGATCGTCGCCGTCCCCTCGCTGGTCATGACTGCTGTCGACATAGGTCTCTGTGTGTGGTGGTGATTCCTGCCCCGATCCCGCTCGCCCGCCCGCCAACTCCCCCTGCATCGGCACCGGCAACCCGCTCCCGCGCCGTTGCTCCCCCTTCACCCCTCCCGCACCCCGCTCCCCACGAACATCCCCGGTCCGGTCGCCCCCGCCGCCACCGGCAGCGGCACCACGCGCACCGCACCAAACCCCGCGTCCGCGAGCCACCCCGTCACCTGCGCGGCGTCAAACCCCAGCCACTGGTGCCCCATCTGCGCCCGGTACCGCTCGTGCGCGTGCGGCACCATGTCACCCAGCACCACCCGTCCCCCCGGGCGCACCACGCGCGCCACCTCCGCCAGCGCCGCCGGCGGGTCGGGCACATGGTGCAACACCAGCAGCAGCACCGCCGCGTCCAGCGCGCCGTCGGCCAGGGGCAGCGCCTCCAGCGTCCCCTCGCGCACCGTCACCGTGGGCACATGGGCCAGCCGCGCCCGCGCCGCCGCCAGCATGGCCGGCGAGGCGTCCACCGCCTCCACCCGCGCCACGTGCGGCGCCAGCGCCTCGGCCATCGCCCCCGTGCCGCACCCCAGGTCTCCCACCACCAGCGCCGGGTCCAACAGCCCCAGCGCCACCTGCCACAGCGCCGCGGGGCCGAACATCGCGTCGCGCAGCGCGTCCCATTCGCCCCCCGCCTCGGCGAAGAACGCCTGCGACGGCGACCGCCGCGTGGCCACCACCGCCGCCACCCGCGCCGCCAGCTGCCGCGACTCCGGCGCCTGCAGCAGCGCCTCGCGCACCACCCGCCACAGCGCCGCCGTCCCCTCGTCCAGCCCGGCGGACACCCCGTACCACCGGCTGGCCCCCTCGGCGCGCGACGTCACCCACCCGTCGTCCGCCAGGATGCGCAGGTGCCGGCTCACCGTGCTCTGCGGCAGCTGCAGCACCACCTCCAGCTCCCCCACCGTCAGCTCGCCGCGCTCCAGCGCCAGCAACAGGCGCCCGCGCGTGGCGTCGGCCAGCGCCGCCAGTCGGTCATGGATGGGGAGCCGTTCGGCAGCCATCCGGTAAATATGCATCAATCCGGCTTGCCGGATAAGCCCCCCCCTACCCACCGCTGTCGGGGATTTGCCGCTCCCATCCGCACGGGCGGGCGATATAGTTGCCCCATGGACCCCCTTCCCCTCGCGCTGGACCTGCTGGTGGCCGCTCTGGTGGGGATGGCCGTGGGGGTCGAGCGCGAGTGGTCGGGGCACACCGAGGGCCCCGACGGCCGCTTTGCCGGGGTGCGCACCTTCGCCTTCCTGGGCGCCCTGGGAGGCTTTGCGGGGTGGCTGCTGCGTGACGGACACGCCGCCGCCGGCGCGGTGCTCATCGGCGCCGGGGTGCTGTTCCCCATCGTGGCCTACGCCGCCACGCTGCGCCGCCCGGGGACCACCGCCGACGGCACCACCGAGGTGGTGGCGCTGCTGGTGGTGGCGCTGGGGGTTGCCGCGGGGTTGGGGCACCGCGCCGCCGCCAGCGCGGCGGGGGTGCTGGCGGTGCTCCTGCTGGCGGAGAAGTCGGCGGTGCAGCGCTCGCTGCAGCGGGTGGCCGCCACCGAGCTGCGCGCCGCGCTGCAGTTTGCCGTGCTGGCACTGGTGATCCTCCCCGTGCTCCCCAACCGCGCGGTGGGCCCCCTGGCGGGCTTCAATCCCCGCGAGCTGTGGATCGTGGTGCTCCTCTTCTCCGGGCTCAACTTCGCCGGCTACGTGGCGCGTCGCGCCGTGGGGGAGACCCGCGGGCTGGGCATCACCGGCATGCTGGGGGGCGTCATCTCCTCCACGGCGGTCACCCTCACCTTCAGCCGCCGCAGCCGCGACGAGCCCGCGCAGGACGCCGCGCTGGGCGAGGCGCTGGCGATGGGGGTGGTGGGCGCCTGCACGGTGCTGCTGCCGCGCCTCCTGGTGGTGACGGCGCTGCTCAACCCCGCGGTGGCGCGCGCGCTGCTCCCGCTGCTGCTGCCGCCGCTGGCCGTCGGGGTGGCGCTGGTGGCGGTGGCGCACTGGCGCGACCATCGCGTGCGCGCCACCGCCGCGACGCCCGCGGCGCCCGGGCGCCGCAGCGCGCTCGAGCAGAACCCGCGGGCGCTGGCGTCGGCGCTGCAGATGACGGTGGCGTTCCAGCTGGTGCTCTTCGCCATCGGCTGGGTGGAGGCGCACGTGGGCGCCCGCGGCGTGCTGGCCTCGGCCACGGTGCTGGGGCTCACCGACATGGACGCGCTCACCCTCTCCATGGCGCGCTACGGCACCGGCGCGCAGGTGTCCGTGGCGGCGTTCGCCATTGGCGTGGGGGTGCTCACCAACACCGGGCTCAAGCTGGCGCTGGCGGCCACGGTGGGGCGCGGCGCCTTCCGGCCGCGCGCGGTGGCGGGGCTGGCGCTGCTGGGGGCGGCCAGCGCCGTCGCCCTCTGGGTGGGGCGCCCGTGACCGCGCCCGGCCGTCCGCTGGCCCGCGCGCTGGCGCTGCTGGGGCGCGGGGTGCGCACGGCCTTCGAGCCCGTGGGGCGCGGCGCCCGGTTCACCGGGCAGGTGGGGCACGCGTTCCGCGACGTGCGTGCCTGGCTCCCCGAGGTCACGCGCCACGCGGAGACGTTGGGGGTGGGGTCGCTCCCCATCGGCATGTTCATCGCGCTGTTCACCGGCATCGTGCTGGCGCTGCTGGCCAGCTACTCGGTGGGGGACCTGGTGCCGCCGTACTTCGTGGGGACGCTGGTGCAGAAGACCGTGGTGCTGGAGCTGGCGCCGGTGCTCACCGGGCTGGCGCTGGCGGGGCGCGTGGGGGCCAACATCGCCGCCGAGCTGGGGACCATGCGCGTGACCGAGCAGGTGGACGCGCTGGAGACGCTCACCTTCGACCCCATGAGCTACCTGGTGGTGCCGCGCGTGGTGGCCTCGGCGGCGATGTTTCCCATCGTGGTGGGGACCGCCATGCTGGTGGGGCTCGTCTCCGGGTGGGGGGCGTCGCTGGTGCTGCTCGACCTCACCACGCCGCAGTTCCTCAAGGGGGTGCGCCTCTTCTTCGAGCCCTTCGACGTGCGCTACGGGCTGGTGAAGTCGGCCAGCTTCGGCGCGGCGGTGGCGCTCATCGGCTGCCGCGCGGGGCTCTCCACCACCGGCGGTGCGCAGGGGGTGGGGCGCAGCGCCACGCAGGCGGTGGTGATCTCCGCGGTGATGATCCTGGTGCTGGACGCGTTCTGGGCGCTGGTGTGGCTCACCGGGCGCACCATCCGCTGACGGCCCCCCTGCCCCTTCGATTAGCCTTCACGTCATGACCAAGCCGCGCCAGGCCAGCGACCTCGTGGTGGGGATCACCGTGGTGGTGGTGACCGTGATGCTCATCACGGCGGTGCTGTGGATCAACCAGGCCGACCTGCGGGGGGCCACGCTGCACCTCAACGCGCGCAGCCGCGACGTGGGGGGCGTGTCGGTGGGGAACCCGGTGGTCATCCGCGGGGTGCGCGCGGGGCAGGTGGAGTCCATCGCGCTGGGGGACAGCGGCTGGGTGCGGCTGCGGCTGGGGATCGACCGACGGATGGGGCTCCCGGCCGACCCGGTGGTGCTGCTGACGGCGGCCAGCCTCTTCGGCGAATGGCAGGCCACCATCACCGGTTTTGCCGGCGTCCCTCCCGACCGCGAGCTGCGGGGGGCCCTCATGGAGGCGCGCACCGACGGCAACACGCTCCCGGCGGCGGTGCAGCCGGACATCGCGCAGCTCACGTCAGTGGCGGGGCGCATTGCGGGGGATGTGGCCAACGTGGCCGAGCGGGTGCGGGTGGCCTTTGACGACCAGGCGGCGCGCGAGCTGCGCAGTTCCATCCGCAACGTGGCCGACCTGTCGGGGGAGCTGTCCAGCACGGTGCGGCGGCAGTCGCGCACGCTGGACCAGCTGGGGGGCGACGTGCGCGCGGGGGTGGCGCGGGTGAATGCGGCGGCGGCGCGGGTGGACGCGCTCACGGCGCGGGTCGACTCGGCCACCAGCCACGGCGAGTTGCAGCAGATCCTGACCGATGCCCGCGCGGCCGCGCGGGAGATAGCCGACGCCACGGCGCGGCTGGGGCGGATGGCGGCGGAGCTGGAGGGGAGCAGCGGGGCGGTGCGCTCGATGGTGGCGCGCAGCGATTCGGTGCTGGGCAAGGTGAACGCCGGCGACGGCACGCTCGGGCTGCTGGTGAATGATCCGCGGCTGTACCAGCAGGGGGACTCGCTGGTGGCGGAGCTGCGGGCGCTGGTGGCCGACGTGAAGGCCAACCCCAAGCGGTATTTCTCGGTGCGGATCTTCTGACCGCCCCCGCTACCCCCGCACCACCAGCACCCCGCAGCGCGCCGTCCGCAGCAGGCTGGTCGCCACGCTCCCCACCAGCAGGCGGTCCACCACCCCCACCCGCTCGGCGCCCACCGCCAGCAGCGGCGCCCGCTCCTGCTGCACCCACGCCAGCAGCGTGGCCGCCGGGTCGCCCCGCAGCATCACCGTCTCCACGGTGATCCCCGCGGGGACCGCCAGCCGCGCCACCAGCCCCTCGAACAGCCGCGGCAGCGTCCCCGCGTACTCCGCGTCCCACTGCTCCCACCCCTCCACCGGGCGCGCGAAGCGCGGTGCCACGTGCACCAGCGACAGCCGACCGCCGGGGGCCAGCAACCGCAGCGCCAGCCGCGCCGCCCGCGTGCTGGCCTCCCCGAAGTCCACTCCCACCACCGCATGCGAGGGGTGCCGCGGAAATGACGGCCCCACCGCCAGCACGGGCACGGTGGTGTCGCGCACCGTGGCCACGGTGGTCTCCCGCCCGAAGAGGCGATCCAGCGGGCTGTGCCGCCCCAGCCCCATCACCAGCAGCGACGCCTGCCGTGCCGCGGCGTGCACCGCCAGCGTGCGCGACGGCGACCCCGCCAGCACGGTCACGGGCCACGACGGGTCGCCACTCTCGGACACCGACAGCGTGCGCGCCACGTCGGCCCGCACCATCGCCATCCGCCGCGCCTCCAGCTCCAGCGACGGGCGAGGCACCTCCACCACCTCCGCCCCCACCACCGGCGGCGGCTCGCACACGCTCACGACCTCCACCGCCGCCCCCAGCGCCCCCGACGCCATCCGCGCCGCCGCACAGAGCGCCTCCCCCACGTCGGCGTCCCCGTCGCTGGCCACCAGCACGGGGCCCGTGCCCGCCAGCATGGGCACCTCGGCCAACGGGTGAGTCTCGCGGGACACCTGGATCATCGGCGATCAGGGGAGGGGAGGGCGCAGGGCGGCCGCGCGACGCGGCACCGATACAGTGCCAATCCCCGGTCCATGCGCCAATCGGGGAGCGGGAGGGGGCACCGTCAGGGAAACCCTGATCCCCACCCACTACCGCCCCGCGCCATTCCCCACGGCCTCCCGCTGCGACACCCGCTGCGACACCCGCTGCGAAATCCCGTGCTACATCCCCCAGCGCAGCAGCCGAGCCGCCCCGGCCGCCGCCCGCGCCCACCACGGTCGGGCCCGCCAGCCACTCACCGTGATCTCCCGGCTGGACGCCAGGTCGCGCTGGTACTGCCCCTCCACCGCCGCCGCACACCCATCGTCCAGCACCAGCAGGTTCACCTCGGCGTTCAGCCAGAAGCTCCGGAAATCCAGGTTGGACGATCCCACCAGCGTGGCGTGCCCGTCCACCACCAGCGCCTTGGCGTGCAGCATGGCCCCCTGGTACTCGAAGAGCCGCACCCCGTGCGCCAGCAACGCGCCGTACGCCCCCTGCGCGGCCAGCCGCGCCAGCGGCACGTCGGTCTCCGCCCCCGGCACCAGCACCCGCACGTCCACCCCCCGCCGTGCCGCGGCCCCCAGCTGCCACAGCACCCAATCCGGCGGGACGAAATACGGCGTGCACACCCACAGCCGCTCGCGCGCGGCGCCCGTGAGCGCCGAGAGCGTGGCCAGGAACTCCCGCTGCCCCCGCCCGGGGCGCAGGTCCTGCACCACGATCCCCCGCTCGCCGGCCGTTGCCCCTGTGCTCCCCGACGGACGCCGCACCCGCCGCCCCCGCCGCTTGTCGCGCCGCAGCGCCCACTGCCGCCGCCACCGCGCCTGCACCCCGCGCACGTCAAAGCGCCCGGCCGGCACCACCACGCCGTCGGCCCAGCTCACGTACTCGAGCCCCGGCAGCGGCGCCCCTCCGGCCCGGTCCCACCCCTCGGCAAACACCGCCGCCAGCTCCGCCGCCACGGGGCCGCGCACCGCGATGAGCAGGTCGCGCCACGCCCCGGCATGCGTGGCGATGCTGCTCCCGTATTCCTCGCCGATGTTCATCCCCCCGGTGAACGCCACCGCGCGGTCCACCACCAGCAGCTTGCGGTGGTCGCGCTGCAGCAGGCTCCACGGCCGGTGCCACACCCGATGGAACAGCCGCACCGCCACCCCGGGCGCCGCCAGCGCCTGCCAGAACGCCTCGCCGGTGCGCACGCTCCCCACGGCGTCGGCCATCACGCACACGCGCACCCCGCGCGCGCCGGCATCGCGCAGCGCGTCGCGCACCGCCGCCCCCACCCGGTCGTCGCGGAGGATGTACGTCTCCAACAGCACCTCCTCGCGGGCCTCGGCGATGGCGTCCAGCATGGCCCGGAACGCGTCGCCCCCGTCGGCCAGCAGCACGGGGGGCGGCGCGTCGTGCAGCGCCCCGCCATCCAGCCGCTGCGCCAACAGCCGGAAGGCGGGCGCGCGCACCCCCTCGCGCAGGGTGCGCGCGGTCTCCCAGCTGCGCTCCAGCAGCGCCGTCAGCGACGGGCGCGCCCCGGCGGGCGCCGTCACGAGGGCGCCGCCTCCGGCGCCCCCTCGGGGTCCGCCTCCAGCTCCGCCAGCGCCGCCGTCAGCACCGCCTCCACCGCCGCCCGCACCGACGCGGGCGCCAGCACCACCGCGTCGGCGCCGTACTGCAGCACGTGCCGCACCGCCCACCCCCGGTCGGCCAGCGGATAGCGCACCACCACCGCCCCGTCCGCCTCCACCGGCACCCCCTCCCGCTCCGCGATCCATCGCGCCACCCCCGGGGCATACCGCACCACCAGCTCCTCGTCGGCCGGCTGCTCGCGCACGAACACGCGCCCGTCCTGCAGCACCGACTCCACGGAAAAGTCCGGCGGGATCACGAACCGTGCCTCGGTGGCGCGCACGTCGGCCACGCGGTCCAGGCGGAAGACGCGCAGCGCCGCGGCGACCTCGCAGTGGGCCACCAGGTACACCAGCGCGTGCGCGCGCACCAGCGCATACGGCCGCACGGTCCGCTCGCGCGGCTCCCCCTGCCCGCTCCCGCGGTACGCCAGCACCACGGCGCACCGCCCCTCCAGCGCCTGGTGCAGCACGCCAAAGGCGGCCAGCTGCGCCTCGCCGTCGGGGTGCCGCGCGGCCGGCACCGCCTCGGCCGCCAGCACGGGGGCGCGGGACGCGGCCCCGTCGTCACCGCGACGCCGGTCCACCACGGTGGCCACCGACGGGACCGCCAGCTGCCGCAGCAGCGCCCGGACCCGCGCGATCCCCTCGCGCTCCTCCACCGGGAGCTCCTGCTGCAGCAGCGACAGCCCCAGCTCCAGCGCGGCCACCTGAGGGCGCGTCAGGCGCATGGGCACCTTGAAGTGCGCCGACCGCATGGAGACGCCACGGGCGCCGATGTGCACCTCCACCGCCTGCACCCACCCGGCGGGGAGCTCCTCGCGGTCCAGCATCGCGAAGTCGCGGCGCAACGTGGCGGCGTCGGTCCCCACGCGCCCGGCCAGCTCCCCCAGCGTGAGGTCGGGGTCGTGCTCCATGAGGGGGAACGCGGCCAGCAGCCGCTGCAGCTGGACGTCGGCGCGCACGCTCATGCCCCGCCCTCCGCGGCCACGGCGCGCTGCGCCTCGCGGGCGCGCACCAGCAGGCGACGCCACGCCGCCACCGCCTCGGGGGGCGCCACCACCCGTGCCTCGCCGGCAAAGGACAGCACCCAGCGCAGGAACGGCTCCACGCGCCGCACGCGGAAGCGACGCGCCAGCGCGCCGGGCGCCGCCACCACCGCCTCCCCCTCGGGGAGCGTGGCCGCCAGCGCGCCGTCGGGGTCGCGAAAGCGCACGGTGACGGGGATCTCCTCCCCCTCCCCCAGCTCCCACGCGTGCCGGCTGCGCGCCGGCGCGCGCAGGTTGAAGTCGGCGGGGATGACGTACTCCCCGCCGGCGGTGCCGGGGCGCACCAGCCGCGCATCGGCCATGCGCGACAGCCGGAAGCGGCGCAGCGCGGCGGCGTCCGCGTCGCGCGCCACCAGGTACCAGTGCCCCGCCAGGAACACCAGCCCGTACGGCTCGACGGTGCGCGTGCCGGTCACGTCGCGGCCGATGCTGTGGTACGTGAAGGTCACCACCTTGCGCGCTTCGAGCGCGCGCCCCAGCAGGTCGAAGGTGGCCGGCAGCACGCGCGCCGCGCCGGGCGCCGTGGTGACCGCCGCGCGCAGTTCGGGATCCACCAGGTCCACCGCCAGCTTGCGCCGCGCCGCGTCGGCGTCGGCCGCCAGCCCGGGGTGCCCCACCCCCTGCGCGCGCAGCGCCGCGCGCACCAGCGCCAGATGGTCGTCGGTGCTGATGGCCAGCACCGGCAGGCGGTCGTACCCCACCCCGCCCGGGCGCCCCACGCGCCGCAGCTCCACCCCCTCGGGGCGCGTGGCCTCCCCCAGCAGGAGGAAGGGGAGGTAGAACTGCTCGGCGCGCAGCCGGTAGCGCACCTCGCCCCCGGGCACCTCCTGCAGGCTCTCGATGGCCACCCCCAGCGCGCGCAGCTCGTCCTTGTCGCGCTCGAAGGTGCGCAGGATGCTGTCGGCGCGCGCCCCGGGGGCGTCGTACGCCGGCACGTCGGCGCGCAGCTCGGCAAAGGGGACCGGCACGCGGCGGCGCAGCAGCGCGGCCAGCAGGTCCAGCCAGCGGGTCAGCTTGTCAGGAGAGGCCATGCCCGATGATCCGCAGGGGGTCTGACAATGGCGCGACGCGCCGCATACCGCGCCGCATACCGCGCCGCATACCGCGCCGCATGACGCACCGCATGGTGCCCCTCACGCCGCCAGCAGCGGAACCACCCACTGCGCAAAGGCCGCCCCCACCAGCACCATCGCAAACCCCCACAGCAGCAGCGCGCGGAACAGCCGCTTGGTGTCGTGCCCCGCCGGCACCGCGGCGATGCACAGCGCCCCGAGCGTGGAGAGCGGCGACACATCCACGATCGCCGAGCCCACGTTCACGCTCAGCGCCATCTGCAGCGAATCGCCACCCCCCAGCCGCGCCACCATCCCGGGGATGGCCGGGAGGAACGCCGGGTACACCACGCCGCTGGTGGAACTGTAGGTGGAGAGCAGCCCGGTGACCCCCGCCAGCACGCCGTTCACTGTAGCCGGTGTGGACAGCCGCGCCAGCAGCGCGGAGAACAGCTCCATCCCGCCGGTCTTCTCCAGCACCCCCACCAGCACGCTCACCCCGCACACCATGGTGAGCACCGCCCACGGCACGGGGGCAAACAGTTGCGTGTCCTGCGCGGCGCCGGCCAGCACCAGCACCGTCACGGCGGCAAAGGCACTCAGCCCCGGCGACAGCTTGAACACCAGCACCCCCAGCACCCACAGCGCCAGCACCCCCAGCGTGAACCCGTGACGCCAGTGCAGCGGCTCCGCGGCGGGGACCGGCACCCGCGCCGCACGGCGCAGCGAGCGCCCGCCGAAGAGCAGCCATGCCACCACCGCCACCAGCGCGTGCGCCACGAAGTTGGTCGCCCACACCACCCAATCGTGCCCCGCCAGGTCGATGCGCGCCATGAGCTGCTGCACCAGCGCCCCGATGGCGCTGATGGGCGACAGGTTCCCCGCGTTGGCGCCGTTCCCCACCATGAGCGCCATCAGCAGCATGGGCACCCCGGCCTGGTGCGCCATGGTCATCGCCAGCGGCGCCAGCAGCGCCGTGGTGGAGATGGCCCCGGGCCCCGCGGTGGACAGCCCGCACGCCAGCGCGAAGAAGAGCGGCGGCAGCCACGCCGCACTCCCCCCCACGGCGCGCACCCCCGCGCGCGTGACCGCCTCCATGGTGCCGTTCCCCTGCGCCACCCCGAACAGCAGCGCCACCCCCAGCAGCGTCAGGAACAGCGACGACGGGAACACCGCCATCACCTGCTCGGGCTTCCACCCCGCCAGCCACGCCGCCACCCCCCACGCCAGCGCG
>JBEIJM010000010.1:0-38388 GCA_040380205.1 Gemmatimonadaceae bacterium | reverse complement strand
TGGCGGTGCAGCGGCGCCACCACCAGCCGCACGCCGTTGGCGAGGATGCGCGTCTGGAAGTCGGGGAAGTGGTAGTCGCGCGGCACCCCGGGCTCGGGGCGCGGAGGCGCGGCGGGGAACGACACCGCAGGGGTGGCGCTCATGCGGCGGCCTCCTGCGGCACGTACAGCAGCCGCGCCCGGTTGTCGGCGCCCAGCCGCTCGGCGCACAGCGCCCCCACGTCGGCCGCGGTCACCCGCCGGTAGCGCGCCACCTGCTCGTTCACCAGCCCGGGATCGCCGAAGTAGGTGGCAAAGCGCGACAGCTGGTCGGCGCGCTCCGCGGCCGACTGCAGGCTGGTCACGAAGCTCGTCTCGATGAGGGCGCGGGCGCGCCCCACCTCCGCCTCGGTCACCCCCTCGCGCTGCAGCAGGTCCAGCTCGGCCATCACCGCCCCCTCCAGCGCCTCGGCGGCCACGTCGGGGTGGGCGGTGACATCCACCACCAGCACGTCGCTCCCCTTGGCCAGGTCATACGTGAAGGCGCTGGCCTGCGACGCCACCCGCTGCTTCCGCACCAGCGACTGCTCCAGCCGGCACCCCGTGCGCAGCCCCAGCACCGCCGCCGCCAGGCTGGCCGCGTAGTAGCCGTCGGTGCCGAACGCCGGGGTGCGGCACCCCACGAACAGCCGCGGCAGCGCCACCGCGTCGGGGACCACCTCGCGCACCGGCGCGCCCAGCGTGGGGGGGAGCGTCATGTCGGGGAGCGCCGGGCGGGCGCCGCCACGCGGGATGGCGCCGTACAGCGCGTCAATCAGGCGCACCACCTCGGCGCGATCAAAGTCCCCCGCCACGGTGAGCACCGCGTTGTCCGGGGTGTACCAGGTGGCGAAGAAGTCGGCCACGTCCTCCAGCGACGCCGCGCTCAGGTGCTCCATCGACCCGATCAGCGAGTGGTGGAACGGATGCGCCTCGGGGAAGCACAGCGCCGGCAGCCGCTCCCACCAGGTGCCGTAGGGCTGGTTGTCCACGCTCCAGCGCCGCTCGTTCTTGACCACGTCCCGCTGGGTGTCGAGTTTCCCCTGCGTCATGGCCGGCAGCAGCCGCGCCATCCGGTCGGCCTCCAGCCACAGCGCCAGCGCCAGCTGGTTGGAGGGGAGCGTCTCGTAGTAGTTGGTGCGATCCAGCCAGGTGGAGCCGTTGAGGGTCCCCCCGGCGCGCTGCACCAGCTCGAAGTGCTCGTTGGCCCCCACGTTGGCCGACCCCTGGAAGAGCATGTGCTCGAACAGGTGGGCAAAACCGGTGCGATCGGGGCGCTCGTTGGCCGAGCCCACGTGGTACCAGAGGTTCACCGCCACGATGGGGGCGGTGTGGTCCTCGGACAGCACCACGTGCAGGCCGTTGGCCAGATGATAGTGTTCGACGGGGATGGACATCGTGGTAATGTGAAGGGGTGGTCCGGGCCCCCGGAACCCCACCGGATTGCCGGGTGTCGAAACCGCCGCCGCACCGCCGTCGTACCGCCGCCGTACCGCCTCAGCCGTTCTCACGCTCTCCAGGATTGCCATGTCCCCTGTTGCCCGTCGTGCGCCCCGCCTCGCTGCCGCGGCGCTCCTCCTCCTGGCCGCGGCCGCCTGCAGCGACCCGCAGGTGGCCACCACCGTCCAGTCCACCGCCACCGTGAGTGCCGCCGCCACCGTGGCCGCCAGCGTGGGCACGGTCCCGGTGGTGCGCATCCTTGATGCCAAGGGGAAGGCGATGAAGGGGGTCATGGTCCGCTGGCGCGCCCGCGGCGGCGGGCGGGTGGTGAACGATTCGGTGCGGTCGCTCCCCAGCGGCGAGGCCAGCTCGGGGGGGTGGACGCTGGGGACCGCGGCGGGGCAGCAGACGCTCACCGCCACCGCCGACGGCATTGCCACCCCCTTCACTTTCACGGTGACGGCGGCGCCGGGGCCGGTGACCACGCTGGTGCGGGTCAGCGCCGACGCCCAGACGGCCACGGTGAACACCGCGGTGGCATCGCCGCCGTCGGTGCGCGCCGAGGACCAGTACACCAACGTGGTGCCGGGGGTGGCGGTGACCTTTGGCACCGTGCTGGGGGGGGGCGCGATCACGGGGGAGACGCAGACCACCAACGCGCAGGGGATCGCCACCGCCACGGCGTGGCGGCTGGGGACGGCCATCGGCCAGCAGCTGGCGCGCGCCGTGGCCGGCAGCGCGCAGCCCGCGGCGTTTTCCGCCACGGCGGTGGCCGGTCCCCCGGCCAACCTGGTCAAGGTGGCGGGCGACGCGCAGGAGGGGATCAGCGGTGTCCCCGTCAGCGTCGCCCCCGGGGTGCGCGTGGTGGACGAGTTCGCCAACCCGGTGGGGAACGTGCCGGTCACCTTCACCCCGGGGGCCAACTCGGGGAGCGTGACCGCCAGCACCACCACCACCGACCCGGCCACCGGCACCGCCTTCGTCGGGAGCTGGACGCTGGGGAGCGGCGCCACGCAGACGCTCGTGGCCACCAGCTCGGCGATCGCGGGGCGCTCGGTCGCCTTCACCGCCGCCGCGGTGCAGACGCAGTTCAACGTGGACATCCGCTTCGTGGGGGATGGCGGCTCGCAGCAGATGCGCGACGCCTTCACCACGGCGGCCGCCAAGTGGCGCCGCGTGATCATCGGCGACGTCCACACCGTCCCGCTCAACGTGGCGGCGGGCTCCTGCGGCGCCTCATGGCTCCCGGCGATCAACGAGTCCATCAACGACGTCGTCATCTACGCCCGCATCGCCGCCATCGACGGCCCCGGGAGCATCCTCGCCCGGGCGGGGCCGTGCTACATCAGCAACGCTTCGCGCCTCACCATCATGGGGCTGATGGAGTTCGACCTGGACGACATGGCCAACCTCATCTCGCGCGGGCTGCTCACCGACGTGGTGCTGCACGAGATGGGGCACGTGCTGGGGGTGGGGACGCTCTGGAACGCCGGCGGCCGCACCCTCCTGTCGGGGGGGGGCACCGCCGACCCGTTCTTCACCGGGACGTCGGCGCGCGCGCAGTTCGCCGCCCTCAACACGGTCACCTACGCCGGCACCCCGGTGCCGGTGGAGAACACGGGCGGGCAGGGCACGCGGGATTCGCACTGGCGCGAGAGCATCTTCGGGCGCGAGCTGATGCAGGGGTTCGCCAAGGCCGGGGGGATGCCGCTGAGTCGCATCACCACGGGGTCGCTGCAGGACATGGGGTACCTGGTCAACCTCAACGCCAGCGACAGCTATTCGCTCACCGCGCCGCTGCGCTTCGACCCCTTCGGCACCATCGGGCTGTCGCTGGAGAACGACATCCTGGACACGCCGCTGATCGAGGTGGACCAGGCGGGGCGGCAGCGCGTGATCCGGCCGGCGCGCCGCCGCTAACCGGGCGCACCGCCACGGCCGCGGGGCGGCGGCCAGGGGACGCGTGGGGTGGCGGCATCACCGGCCACCCCACGCCCCCCGGGATGGTCAGGGGCGGTGCCGGCCGGCCGCCCGAGCGGCCAACAGGGGCAACAGGTCGGCGGGGAGCGCCCCGGTCTCGCGCACCAGGTATTCCAGCTGCACGGCGGGACGCGCGGAGATGGGACTCGTGCGCGTGGGGGTGGGGCGCGGCGCCATCCCCAGCAGCCGCGCCACCAGCTCCAGGCGCAGCATGTGGAAGGGGTCGCTCACCAGCAGCACGCGCGGACGCGCCCCCACGGCCACATGCAGCACGGCGGCCGCCGCGGTCATCGACTCCCGCGTGGTGCGCCCCGCCCCCTCCATGAGGATGGCGCTGGCGGGCACCCCCTGACGGCGCAGGTAGCGCGCGGCCGCCTCGGCCTCGCTGAGTGCATCCCCGGCGCGGCGCCCGCCCGTGACGAGCACCCGCGGCGCGCGGCCGGCGCGCCACAGCCCCAGTGCATGGTCCAGTCGCGCCTTCAGCACCGGCGACGGGCGCCCCGCGTAGTGCGCCGCCCCCAGCACCACGATGGCGTCGCCGCTGCCGGACGCGTTGCGCAGCCCCCACCCGGCGATCGCCAGCAGCAGCCCCGCCCACCCCAGCACCGCCCAGGCCAGCAGACGGCGCACCAACCGGCCCATCACCACGGGGTCACCGGCGTGGTCACCGCGTGGTCACAACCGCACCACCGTGCCGGGGTGCGGGACCTCCACGCTGAACCCGTCGGCGCGCAGCTGCGTGGCAAAGGCCGACTGGGCCGCCGGCTCGCCGTGCACCAGGTACACGGGGGGAGCCGCACGCCCTGACGTCGCCCCCCCAAGCCGCACCGCCGACAGCCACCGGTGCAGCTCGGTGCGGTCGGCATGCGCGCTGTACCCGTTGAGCACGTCCACCTCCGCCCGGAGCGGCACCTCCTCTCCCAGCACGCGCAGCACCGGGCGCCGCTCCAGGATGCGCCGCCCCAGCGTGTGCTCCGCCATGAAGCCCACGATGAGGATCGTGTTGCGCGGATCGTCGGCCCCGTTGCGCAGGTGATGCAGGATGCGCCCCGACTCCGCCATCCCCGACGCCGCAATCACCACCATCGGGCCGCGCAGCGTGTTGAGCTTCTTCGACTCCTGCACGTCGCGGGTGAACTTCACCAGCGGGAAGTCGAACAGCCCGCCGCCGTGCCGCACCAGCTGCTCCCCCAGGTCAAACACCTCGGGGTGCATGGTGAACACCCCCGTGGCCGCCGTCGCCAGCGGCGAATCGATGAAGATGGGGATGTTGGGGATCTTCCCGTCGTGATACAGGGCGTGGAGGTCGTACACCAGCTCCTGGGTGCGCCCCACGGCAAAGGCGGGGATGAGCACACGCCCTCCCCGCTCCGCGGTGCGTCGCACCACCGCCGCCAGCGCCTCGCGCGCCCCCTCCACCGACAGGTGGTCGCGGTTGCCGTAGGTGCTTTCGCACACCACCAGGTCGGCCCCCCCTTCCGGGGGGTGCGGATCGCGGATGATCGGCAGCCCGCTGCGCCCGATGTCGCCGGACAACACCACCCGCAGCACCCGCGTCCCCTCGGTCACCTCCAGCACCACCGAGGCGCTCCCCAGGATGTGCCCCGCCTCGGTGAACTGCGCCCGCACGCCGTCGGTGACGGGGAACCACCGTCCGTAGGGCACGCCCCCCATCTGGGTCAGCGTGCGGGTGGCGTCCTCCACGCGATACAGCGGCGGCGCGGCCTCGCGGCCGTGCCGCGCCAGCCACTCGGCGTCCTTCTCCTGGATGTGCGCCGAGTCGGCCAGCATGATGGCGCACAGGTCGCGCGTGGCGGGGGTGGCCCAGATGGGGCCGGTGTACCCCTGCGCCACCAGATAGGGGAGGCGCCCCGCATGGTCGATGTGCGCGTGCGTGAGCACCACCGCGTCGATGGTGTCCACCGACACCGGCAGCCGCTCGTTCTTGCCGCGGCTCTCGGAGCGGCGCCCCTGGAACAGCCCGCAGTCCACCAGGACCGTCCGCCCGTTGGCGCGGAGGATGTGGCAGGAGCCGGTGACCTCGCCGGCCGCGCCGGAAAACTCGAGTTCCATGGGGCGTAGGGGGCGCGGAAGGAACGGAAACCTCACCCCGTCGGACGACGGGGCGGGGTTCGGTCTGCTCTCCGATCTTATCGTGCCGTGGAACGCTCCGCCACCGGCCCCGTGCCGTCGTCCGCGCGGTCCAGCAGCTGCGCGCACAGCCGCATCACCTGCCGATCGGCCAACCGATAGAAGGCAAAGAGCCCGGCGCGCCGACGCGAGACGAACCCCTGCGCGTGCAGCTGCTGGAGGTGCTTGGAGACGTTGGCCTGCCCCTGCCCCGTGCGCGTCACCAGCGAGGTGACCGTGTGCTCCCCCTCATGCAACAGGGTCAGCAGCTCCAGGCGCGTGGGGTCGGACAGGGCGCGGAACCGCGCCGCCAGGCCGGGAAACTCGTCGGGGGTGGGGATGCGGCGACCCATGCAGGAGGCGTGTGCGCGCGGCGGGACATTGGGGGAGAAGACTCCCGCGCCGCCATCGGCGCGGGAGCGAGTTCACCCGCGAAATATACAGCCGAGCTCGCCGGTCCGGAATGCACGGTCATACCGGAAGGCACGGTCACACCGGGAGGCAGGCGTCCCGGATCCCCGCGTCCCCGGTGCGCCCCTCCTGCCGAAGGGCGCGGCGCGCCAGCAGCTTCTGCAGCGACTGCCGGTGCAACCCCAGCGCCCGGGCGGTGCGCGCGATGTTGCCCCCGTGCCGTTCCAGCGCGGCCGCCAGGAACGCCCGGTCGAACTCCCGCAGCGCCTGCTCGCGCGCCTCCACGAAGGGGAGATCACCGAAGGCCTCCGGCGCCGGCACGGCCGCGTGCGCCACGCCCCCGCTGTCGGCCACCCCGTCATGGCGCACCGGCACCTGCCGTTCGATCACCGTGCCCGCGCGCACCGCGGCCGGCAGGTCCCCCACCGTCACGCTGGTCCCGTCGGCCATGACCAGCGCCCCCTCAATCGCGTTGCGCAGCTCCCGCACGTTCCCGGGCCAGTCGTGGCGCAGCAGCGCGGCCAGCGCGTCAGGGGCCAGCACCTGCGTGGGACGCCCGTAGCGCGTGGCAAAGTGCCGCAGGAAGTGACCGGCCAGCAGCGGCAGGTCCTCGCGCCGCTCCCGCAGCGGCGGCAGCGCCACGGTGATCACCTTGAGCCGGTACAGCAGGTCCTCGCGGAAGCGCCCGTCGGCCACCATCTGCTCCAGCGGGCGGTGCGTGGCGGCCACCACGCGCACGTCCACCAGCGTGCTGCGCGTCCCCCCCACCCGCATCACCTCGCCGCTCTCCAGGGCGCGCAGCACCTTGGCCTGCGCCAGGGGCCCCAGGTCGCCGATCTCGTCCAGGAACAGCGTGCCGCCATGCGCCGCCTCGAACAGCCCGCCCCGGTCCTTGATGGCCCCGGTGAACGCCCCCTTGGTGTGCCCGAACAGCTCGCTCTCCACCAGCTCCGACGGCAGCGCCGAACAGTTGAGCGCCACGAAAGGCTTCCCGCGGCGGCGGCTCTCCTCGTGCAGCGCGCGGGCCACCAGCTCCTTCCCCGTCCCGCTCTCACCGGTCACCAGCACCGTCACGTCGGTGCGCGCCGCACGGCTGACCATGCGATACACCCCCTGCATCGCCGGCGCGGTGCCGTACATGCCGTGGAAGGGGCCGGCCGACTCGACGGCGTCCTCGGCGCGGGGGGCCGCAGGCGTTTCCGCAAACACGGGCGCTGCGGACACGGCCTCCGCCGCCGCCGCCGCTACCAGCTCGGGCATGACGGTCGCCGCCACGCCGGCCCCCTGCGCCGCGGGCTTCGTCTCCGACTCCGCGTCCGCCGCCCCTTCATTGAACAGCAGCGCCCGCACCATCGGCTGCTGCGCACGCACCTGCTCCACCAGCGCGCGCGCCCCCGGCATCCGCGCGTCGGCCAGCAGGCACTGCACTTCCGCCTGCTGCAGCATGACGGGGATCCCCTCGGTCCGGCTCGCCACCAGCACGTCGTGCCCTTCGGCCCCCAGCTGCGCACGCAGCGCCTCCACCGCCCCCGCCTCCTCCCCCACCACCAGCACCCGGACCACCTCGGGCGCCGACGCCCGCCGCGCGGAGCGTTCCAGCGCGCCCGGGCGACGGTCGGCCAGCATCGGGAAGCGTCCCCCGGCACCCAGCCCCCCGGGGACCGGCGCAAACCGGGAGGGCATCGCAGCAGAGAGGGGAGACAGGAGCGGCGGCAGCACAACCGCAGCCGCGGGAGTGGCGAGGGACGTCTGGACCATGGGAAGACCCGGTTGAAGAGGGCGGCCGCGGAGAGGGGCAACAAAAAAGGCGCGCCGCCGCTCGGGAGAGCGACGAGACGCGCCTTCAACTTCCAGGACCTGATATCCTGGCCGCCAAGGGTGGGCCGCGCGAGGCGACCCTGATGATGTGGACAACCACCTGCGAAGTGCTTGCAGAACAAACTTGTGAGGCGCACGCCGTCGCGCAAGGGGGGGGGCTTCCACCACCCGGCGGCGGCGCCCTCGCCAGGGGGGAGGGCGCGTGCCGCCGCCTACCCGTGCTTCAGGAGCAGCTCCAGGCGCCCGCGCAACTCGCCCAGCGCCTTCGACTTGAAACTCCCCTTGGTCTCCTCCAGCACCGCGATCGTCTCCTCCACCGCCTGCCGCAGCTGCGCGCCGCGCGGGCAGTTGATCACCTGACAGGCGTGCGACTCGGGCGGGGGCCCCTGCGTGGTGAGCGCCCGCCCCAGCTGCTCCAGGTCGGTGAGCGACCCCATGACGTTGCGCAGCGTGAGCGTGAGGAAGGTGTCCACCCCCGTCCCGCGGTCGGTGGCGGCCTTCGCGTCCACCTCGTGCCGCGCGCTGCGCAGCCGCGCCTCGGTGCGCTGCATCGCCTGGTACGACCGGAAGCGCGCCACCGCCTGCGACACGCGCCCCAGCAGCTCAGGGAAGTGCGCGGGCTTCACCAGGTACGCCGTCACCGGCAGGTCGATGGCCGCCACCGCCGACCGCACCGACGGAAAGCCGGTGATCACGATGATCGGCAGCCCGCCGCTCAGGTGCGCCACCTGCCGCACCAGGTCGAGGTCCGCGTTCCCCGGCATCTCCAGGTCGGTGATGAGCAGGTCGTACGCGGCGGCGGTGATCGCCGCCACCGCGCCGGCGGCATCGCTCACCGTGTCCACCGCGTACCCCTCCTGGCGCAGCAACGCGGCCGTCGCCTGCAGAAAGGTGGGCTCGTCGTCGGCCATCAGGATCCGTCCGCGCGTCGTCACGCCATCGCCTCCGCCAGCGGGGTCAGGGGAAAGGTCACGTCATAGCAGGTGCCGCCGCCGTCCACCGGGTGCGCCGACAGGGATCCTCCCACGGCCACCACCGACTGGCGCACGAGCGCCAACCCGATGCCGCCGCCGCGGGCGCGCTCCCCGCGGGCCACGGGCCCCGCCACCGGCTCGAACAGCTGCGCGCGCTGCGCCTCGGTGAGCGTCGGCCCCCCGTGGTGCACGTGGATCCGGCAGGCGTCCCCGTCACGCGCCACCCGCACCGCCACCGTCCCCCCGTCGGGGACCTGCTCCGCCGCCTGCTGCAGGAGGTTGTACAGCGTCTGGCGCAGCAGCGCGTCGGGGACGGCCAGCGTGGGGGGCGCGGCCGCGACATCGGTGGTCACCGTCAGCGAGCGCCCGGCGTGCAGCTGCCGCAGGAAGTGCGCGGCGTCGTGCACCGCCATGATCACCGAGGATTCGGCGTGCATCGCCTGGTCGGGGCGGTAGGTCTCCACCAGCTGCCGCGTGATCGCGGCGATCCGCGCGATCTCGCGGTCGATCGCCTCCACGAACCGCGCGTGCGGATGGTCGGCGGGGATGGCGCCGCGCACCAGCAGGAAGGCGTTCTGGATCCCGGCCAGCGGGTTGTTCACCTGGTGGGCCACCCGCGCGGCCAGCGTCCCCATCGACGCCATCGCGCCGATCTCGCGCCGAGCCCCCTCGGCTTCATGCCGGCGCGTCTGGTCGCGCCCCTCCAGCAGCACGCACTGCACGGCGCCCGCCGCATCGCGCAGCGGCGTGGCAATGAACTCGATCCGCCGCGGGGGCTCATCAAACAGGGTGACCATCGTCTCCAGGCGGGCGCCCTCACCGGCCATCGCCTGCGTCATCAGCCGACGCACCCCGTGACCCGCATCCCCCAGCATGTGCCAGAAGGGGAACAGCGCAGGGCCCATCCCCACGAGGGCCTCGGGAGGCTGCCGCACCGCCGCCGCCATGGACGCATTGGCCGCGCGGACGCGGCCAGTCCGGTCCACCAGCATCATCAGGTGCGCGGCCTGGTGAAAGGCCTGTTCGAAGATCGATGACACAGTCATGGACCGTCCATTCTCGCCTCGTGGGGACGCGTGTGCCAGATGCAGCCGCCGGGCTGCACCGCCCCGCGCCGCCGCGCTAGGTCTCGCCCAGGCGCAACCACCGCCGCACCGCCGGGGGCGTCACCTGCGGCAAGCCGGCCACCACCGCCTCGGGGGTGTGGTACACCCGCAGCCAGTCGTCCAGCGTGCCGCGCAGGAACGCCTCCGCCTCCGCGTGGCGCAGCATCGCCACCAGCGGCGCCCAGTAGCCGGCCACCTCCAGCAGCGCCACCGGCTTGCGATGCACCCCCAGCTGCGCCCAGGTCCACGCCTCGAAGAACTCCTCCAGGGTCCCGATCCCCCCCGGGAGGGTGACAAAGGCGTCGGCCAGCTCGGCAATCATCGCCTTGCGGTCGTGCATCGAGTCCACCACGTGCAGCGCGGTGAGGCGGTGGTGCGCCACCTCGCGCTGCACCAGCCCGTGCGGCATCACGCCGATCACCTCCCCCCCGGCCTCCAGCGCGGCATCGGCCAGCGCCCCCATCATTCCCACGCGCCCGCCCCCGTACACCACCGCCCACCCCTGCAGGGCGATGGCACGCCCCAGCGCGGCGGCGGCCTCCATGTAGGCCGGGCGGGCGCCGGGGTTGGAGGCGCAGAACACCGCCACGCGGCGGATCGGCGGCGACGGGTCCCCGGCGGCCAGCGGGGGCAAGTCCAGGCGGGTGACCATGCCGCAAGCTACGCCGCATTTCGCCCGCGCGCAGCGCCCGGTAGTTTGGCCTCATGGCCTCCACCCACCCCGACCTCCCCACGCTGCAGCTCGTGGACCACCCGCTGGTCCGCCACAAGGTCACCCTGCTGCGCGACCGCGCCACCCCCACCAAGCAGTTCAAGGAGCTGGTGGACGAAATCGCCATGCTCATGGCCTACGAGGCCACGCGCGACCTCCCGCTGGAGCCCGTGCCGGTGGACACCCCGCTCGAGTCCACCACCGGGCATGCGGTCCGCGGCAAGAAGCTCACCCTGGTCCCCATCCTCCGCGCCGGACTGGGGATGGTGGAGGGGATCCTGCGCCTCATCCCCTCGGCGCGCGTGGGGCACATCGGCCTCTACCGCGACCACGACACCCTCGAGCCGGTGGACTACTACTTCAAGGTCCCGGGGGACGCCGCGGAGCGCGACTTCCTGCTGCTGGACCCCATGCTGGCCACCGGCGGGAGCGCCTGCGCCGCGGTGCGGTCGTTGCGGCGCGCCGGGGCGCGGCGCATTCGTTTCCTGTGCCTCGTGGCGGCCCCCGAGGGGGTGCGGCGGCTGGCGGCGGAGCACCCCGACGTCCCGGTGCTGGCCGCGGCGCTCGACCGCGAGCTGAACGCCAACGGCTACATCCTCCCCGGGCTGGGCGACGCCGGCGATCGGCTCTTCGGCACGCGGTAGCCCCGCATCGTTTCATGGGCGGCCGCGTGCGCGGCGGTTCGCCTTGTTGGCTGCCGGGCGCATCGGTATGTTGCGGCACGCATGCTCATCAATCTTGTCCCGGATTTCCTGGCGGTCCTCGAGGCCCCCGATCGCGAGGCCGCGTACCGCGCGTACTTCGAGCGGCACCGCCCGCTCCTCGCCGCCTACTGGGACAACTACGTCGTCGAGCCCGAGGGGCCGGTGTTCGACGAGGTGGTGCGCACCACGGTGCAGGCGCGCCGCGAGGACCTGCAGGCGCTGCTCCGCACCACCGACGTGATGGCGCTGGCGGCGCGCACCGAGGCGGAGGTGCGCGCGCTCCTCGCCCCCGACGTGGACTTCGACGTCGTGCTCATGGTGGGGGTGGGGGCCGCCAACGCCGGCGAGCTGGTGGTGGACGGGCGCGGCGTGGCCTTCGCCTGCCTCGAGCACTTCACCGGCGTGGTCAACCCCGACGTGCAGTCGCTGGGGCTGGACGCCGAGCTGCTCCCCCTCTGGATCGCGCACGAGCTGGCCCACGTGATCCGCTACACCTCGCCGTCCAGCCGCAGCGCCATGCGCCCGCTCGTGCAGCAGGCCGGCGGCTACTACTCCTACTGGGAGACCGGCCGCCACGCCACGCTGCGCGAGCTGCTGGTGAACGAGGGGCTGGCGGTGCACCTCTCCCGGACGGTCAGCCCCGGGCACGCGGCGTGGGAGTACTTCGGCTACGGGCGCCGCCACTACGCGCGCACCCGCGAGCTGGAGCCGGTGCTGCGCCGCGCGGTGGCCCCCGACATGGACCGCGCCGCGCTGGGGCTCCGCCTGCGCTACCTCTCGGGGGGGATGAGCGACGAGGCGCGCACCGTCGAGCGCCAGCTCCTCCCCGAGCGCTCGGGGTACTACCTGGGCGCGCGCCTCGTGGAGCCGGCCATCGCCGCCCACGGACTGGCCTGGGCGGTCCGCGCCAGCGCCGAGGAGATCGCGCGGGTGGAGCAGCCGCTGGTGGCCGAGCACCTCAAGGTCATCGCCTGATCAGCGCTCCAGCGACATGGGGGCTGGTCCCCTGTTCGCCCGTTCCATTGCGCCGCCGTAATGGGCCGACACGTGCGGGTCCATCACCCGCCGCCACAGGGGCGGGATGAGCGCCAGCAGGATCATCCCGGCATATCCGGACGGAAGCACCGGGGCCTCCGTGTCGTCCCGCAACGACTGGTAGTGCCGAGAGGGGTGGGCGTGATGGTCGCTGTGCCGCTGCAGGTGGAACAGCACCACGTTGGTGGCCACCCGGTTGGAGTTCCAGCTGTGTCGCGGTGCCACCCGTTCGCGCCGCGGCCCCTCCGGACCATCCACCATCTCCCGCAGCAGCCCGTAGTGCTGCAGGTAGTTCACCGCCTCCAACAGCGCGATCCCCACCACGGCCTGCAACACGAGGTAGGGGAGCACCGCCGAGCCAAGCCACCAGAGCATCGCCCCCCACACCGCCAGCGAGAGCAGGAGTGCGATCACCACCCCGTTCCCCATCCGGAACGGATGGAGTCCACGACGGGCATACCGCTCCCTCTCAAGCACCCACGCGCTGGCCAGCGACCCCAGCACGGTCCGCGGAAGGAACGCCCAGAATGACTCTCCCAGACGCGCGCTGGCGGGATCTTCCGGGGTGGCCACGCGCACATGGTGCCCGCGGTTGTGCTCCACCTGGAAGTGGCCGTAGAACGTCTGCAGCAGCGCGACGCGCGCGAGCCACCGCTCCAGCCGTTCGCGCCGGTGCCCCAGCTCGTGCGCGGCGTTGATCCCGAGCCCGCCAATGAAGCCGAGCGTCACGGCCAGCCCAATCCGCTCCGGCACCGTCAGCGACTCGGCGCTCAGGTAACGGAACCCCGACACGAACCCCGCGTACTGCAGCGGCAGGAACAAGATCGCCAGCCACCGGTAGTACGGGTCCGCCTCCAGGGCACGGATCACGGCCTCCGGTGGGTTGACGTCGTCATCCCCTCCCAACCAGTCCACCAGGGGGAGGATGCCAAGGATCACGATCGGCCCAAGCCACAGCCAGGCGCCGTGCCCGGTACGGGCGTGCGCCCCCATCGCCACGAAGGGGAGCAGCGGCATCGCGGTACCCAGCACCCAGAGGTAACGCTTGGGATCGTGCCATCGCGGCGGGCTCTCCTCGCTGGGGAGAGAGGTCAGGGGCGCGGCGACGACGGTCATCGGCTGGCTTTCGCCAACGCCTCCACCGCCTCGGCCAGCATCGCCACCTTGGCCGGGTCCGCCTGACGGGCCCCCTCCTGCCGCAGCCGCGCGCCCAGCGCCGCCAGCGCGTCGGCGCGCTTCGCCCCCTTGGCCTTCTCGGCCTGGTCCACCGCCACCGTCACCTCGCGCAGCCACGCCGCGTCCATCGCGGTGTTCCGCGCCAGCTGGTCGGTGAAGCTGCGCACCACGGGGAACGCCGCCGGCCACACCAGCTGCGGCTGCTCCTGCGGGTTGAAGCGGTCGAACCGCACCAGCCTGGCGGCCGCCAGCTCGTTGGCCGACAGGTGCGCGCTGGGCTGCAGCTCCAGGATGTCCAGCCCGCGTGAGATCTCCGAGCCGTAGATGTGGCCGTTGTACCAGTACGCCGACCAGTGCCCCGCGCTCACCAGCCGCGTGGTGTCCATCGGCCCGCGGTCGAAGTACGCGATCTCCACCGGGCGCATGGGGTCGGTCCAGTCGAACACGTTGATCCCCCCCTGGTACCACGACTGCACCATCACCGTGCGCCCGGGGATGGGGATCAGCGACCCGTTGTGCGCCACGCAGTTCTCGGTGCGCGTCTGCGCCGCCGGCATCTTGAAGTACGACTGGAACTCCAGCGCGTCGCCGCGCCGGCGGTAGATGGCGTCGGCCCCCCACTCGTACCGGTCGGTGGCGCGGCACCGCGGCGACGACCCGCCCCCCCACTCGTCGGAGAAGAGCACCAGGCTGCCGTCGTTGCTGAACGTCACCGAATGCCACGCCGACATGTTGGTGTCGGCCACCGCGGTGATCCGCCGCGGGTTCTTCACGTCGGAGATGTCCAGCAGGATGCCGTAGCCGCTGCACGCCCCGCCGGCCAGCCCCACCGCCGGGTAGGTGGTGATGTCATGGCACTGCGTGGGGCCGCGCCCCGCCACCGACGGGCGGGTGGGCGCCCCCTCGCGCCGCGGCCGCCGGTCCTCCGGCGCGTCGCCGTGCCGCTGCGCCTCGGTGAGCCCCTCGAAGATGCGCGGGGAGCTCACGATGGCCGCGTCCTGCGGGCGCGCCAGCGGCACGCGGATCACCTCGATGCGGAACAGCGCGCTGTTGGGGTCCACGTCGGGGGACGCCGCCGAGCAGCCGGGGAGCTCGTCGGGGGAGCGCACCCCCGCCGACCCCGACACGTAGATGTACACGTGCTCGGGATCCTTGGGGTCCGTGGCCAGCGTGTTGGTGTGCGACCCGCGGCAGGTCTGCACCGTCTTGATCGCCCGCGGCTTGGCCACGTCGCTGATGTCGATGATGCGGATGCCGCGCGCGCGCGCGGGGCTCACCTCGGGCTCCACCCCCTGCATCCCGCAGTCCACGCGGCCGCTCACCGCCTCCGCGGAGACGAACAGCAGGGTGCCGTACACGGTCACGTCGCTCTGCGAGCCGGGGCACACGAATTCGGTGCGCAACTTCGGCTTGCGCACGTCGGCCACGTCCCACACCTGCCAGCCGCTGTAGTTCCCCTGAAACACCAGCGTCCCCTGGAAGGCCAGGTCGGAGTTGGTGAGCCGGGGATCGGCGGGGTTGGTGGGGGTGGCAAACGCCGGTGAGGGCTTGGTGGTGGACACCAGGCGCATGTTCCACGCCGCCTGTTCGGCGTCGTACCACCCCCCCTTGAGCCCCACGCGCTTGTCGGGGACGGGGGCGTCAGGGGGAGTGCCTTGCGCGCCCAGCGGACGGGCGTCGGGGAGCAGGCCCAGCGTGGCGCCCAGCAGGGCGGCCGTGATCGCGCGGCGACGACGGAAGACGGCTCGGGATGACATGGGCAGTCCGGTGGAGAGGGGGAGGGGGGAGGTCGCGGCGGCCACGGGGCGCGTCAGGGAGGCGTCAGGGAGGCGTCAGGGGCGCGGGATGGACCGCAGCAACAGCTCCATGCGGCCAATCTCGGTGGTCTGGTCGGCCACCACGTCCGACACGAACTTGAACACCTGGTCGTCATGGGCCGCGCCACGCGCGCCCATCAGCTCGTCCACCATGGCGATGGCGCCCTGGTGGTGCTGGATCATGTAGGTGAGGAAATACCAGTCGAACGCCTGCCCGCGCGCGCGCGCCAGCGTGTCCAGCTGCGCGGGGGAGAGCATCCCGGGCATCGCGCCCGGCGCCTCGGCGCCGTGCCCTGCGTGCGCCCCGTGCGCGGCATGATCGCTCCCGTCGCGCGGGGGCACCGCCTGCTTCCGCCGCGTCAGCCAGTCGATCATGAAGTCGATCTCGTCAGACTGCGCCACCGCGATGCGCCCGGCCAGCACGCGCACCGGCGAGCTGGCGCCGTTGGGCTCGGCAAAGGCCGCCATTGCCACCGCCTGCGCATGGTGGCCGATCATCCCCTGCATGAACGCCACGTCCGCTGCGGTGTAGGGGGCGATCCCGCCGTCGCGCGCCACCTGCTGCGCGGGGGTGAGGGGGCGCGCGGGGGCGGGGGGCGAGGCGGTTCGGCAGGCGCCGAGGGCGGCGAGGCCGGCGGCCGCCGCTGCGGCACCGAGCGCTCGCCCGCGGAAACGGTGACCGGTCATTGGGGTGCCTTCACGGGGGGAAGCCGGATGCTCGCGATCAGCCGTCGCTGCGGGCTAACGTATGGCGATGCCGCCCTGGCGGCAAGCACGCGTGCCGCCGCCCTCCTCCTACCCGGAGCCCCCATGCAGCGCAGGGATTTCCTCGTCACCTCCGCCCTCGGCACCGTGGGACTCGGCGCCGGCCAGCTTTCCGGTGTCGCGCCGCCGCACGCGCCAGAGCCCGTAGCCGACGCCCCCGCGCAGGGCACCCGCAAGATCCTCATCGCGGGCGGCGGCTTCGGCACCGCGTTCATCCGCTACATGGCCGCGCTCACCGGCAAGGCGCGCCCCCGCATCTGCTACCTCCCCACCGCCTCCGCCGACTCCCCGCAGGGCGCGCTCACCTTCTTCCAGAACTGCGCCCCGCTGAACGTGGAGCCGCACGTGCAGAACAGCTTCATCGCCTCCACGCGGCAGGACAAGGACTGGGACGAGGTGCTCCTCTCCATGGACGCCATCGTCTGCTCCGGGGGGAACACCCTCAACCAGCAGGCCATCTGGAAGGCGCAGGGGATCGATGCCGTGCTGCGCAGCGCGTGGGAGCGCGGCATCGTGCTGGGGGGCGCCAGCGCCGGCTCCCTCTGCTGGTTCGAGGAAGGCACCACCGACTCGCGCCCCAAGGCGCTCTCCATCGTGAAGTGTCTGGGGTTCCTCCCCGGCAGCCACTCGCCGCACTACGACGCCGAGCCGGGGCGCCGCCCGCTCTACCAGCGCCTCATCGCCTCGGGGGAGATGAAGCCCGGCTACGCCTGCGACAACGACGCCGGCATCTACTTCGAGGGGACCGCCGTGAAGCGCGTGGTGGCCACCCGCGCCGCCGCCAAGGTGTACCACGTGACCGTGGAGGGGGGTCGCGCGGTGGAGAAGGTGCTGGAGCCCGAGCGGATCACTTGAGCCGGATGCTGGCTTCTGCTGGCGGGCGGACCGCCCGATGGTTCACGCTGCACGGATGGTCGATCCGCTCGACAACAGCAGGCATCGTCAGGCCCGCGCCGCGTGGATGGTGCGTCAGAACGGCCCCGTGGCGGAATGGCATGGTGACAGGCAGCACGGTCGGTGAATGATCTGCACACAAGAGCTTCCTTGCACCTCCATTCAGGGGCCGCGACCATGATCACGGTGGGGCCAGAAGGACAATCCGGTCTCGCCCGGCGACAAGCATCAGCCGCTGCGGGTGGTGTTTGATGCGTCTGACGAGACACCGCCGGCGATCGTGATCATGAACCGCCTGTGTGGCGTGCTGATGATGGGGCATGCAACGAGTGGCGATGGTCATGTGTTTGCTGCAGCAGTGCTCGGCCAGGATCGCCTCGCCGGGCCTGAAAACGCCGTGAAGCAAGCCGTCTTGGTCTTGCGGCGCGCGACCGGAAACGCTCAGATTTTCATCTGTGATCAGGACGTTTATGTAGATGTCGGTTGGCTTTGTCCGCGACGATTGCGCCATCCTTGAGCGACGAAATACCCGGGCTTTGCACGAACATCCACAGTATCTCGCGGGGACTGATTTGAGCTTCAATCACAGGCGCAGGCGCGCCATCGTGGCCCTCGCGTTGGGTGCAGCGGCCGGGTGCGGGCCGGCCGAGCAAGCGCCTTCCGACCAGTCCGCGCCAGCATTGGCAGCGCGAGCGGCCGACGGACCCGCCGGTCCAGCGGCCGCCCCTCGTGATGCGATCAATGGCGCCAACGAAGAAGTCACGTCCGAACGCGCGCGTGAGGCGGCGTTGCTCAAGGAGCTCTCAGCGGAGGCCAAGCGCGAAGGCAGCGTCTTGACGCTCTTCTCCAAAGGCCAAGCGATCGCTCGCTTCACCGATGCGGATGCACCCTGGGTCTTGGCAGGCACACTCAAGATGCCCGGGCCAAACGGCGAGCGTCTTTTCTTCAAGGTCAGGCTGATTGACATTGATGAAGAAGGTCGAAGCGATTGGATCGACCTGTGGTTCGATCCCGCGGGCCAGTTCATCTCCTCGGATGTAGTTCTTGGCCAAAACCCTGGCCGGTCCATGATCGCTGCGGGCTACTATGAGGGTGGGGATCTGTCAGTTGGTCCTAGCCTCTCTTTGATGGACTGGGCGGGCGATCCGAAATTCGTCTACACATTCAAGTCGCCCTGCTATCCCATCAAGTGGATCAGCGACAACGAACTCGAGGCTGCTTGCCCCTATCAATATGTGGGCAATACGCCAGGGGATGACGAAATCATTCCGGCGCGTGTAGTGCGCACCGGGCCCCGCGAATGGCGCCTGCAACAGGCGGGTCTGCCTACCCGCAACATGCCGAACCCGCCGCAAACAGCGCCGTTCGACGAGACGGTGGCCGCCACGGAGATTTCGTCCGATCCCAAGTACGAAGCATTCCTGTCGGAGGCTGGCTATGTTCGGCTGGGGCGATGATCAGCGCGAAAGCGGGGATCAGCATTGCCGTGAACTGCCCCGGTTTTCGTGGCGCGCTCCCGTTTACGTCACGCGGGAGAAACCGCGCATGATCACTTGCCGCCGAAACGCGCGGGTACAGCGGTTTTGTAGGCGCCACCGTGTGCGCCAGCCCGCGCCTGCGGCGCTTTTCATTGAAGTCGGACAAAGGAGGAATCTGCCCCCGCATCGTGAATTTCGCGGTGGTCGCCGGCCATGACCAAGACACGACATTGATGGGGAGATTGGTGCCGGCCAAACCGTGGACGTGATCGCCATCTCCGACATTTGACCGACCGACGGGAATGCGGACGCAATCGCGACGTTCGCACGTTCGGTCGATCCGGCTGGAAATCGCCGTGAGTCGCCATTCCTGGCGTCCGCCTCATGGCGGAGGATATTGGCGACCGGCGAAGGAGGGGGGTCGCGCGGTGGAGAAGGTGCTGGAGCCCGAGGCGCATCAGCTGATTCGCGGCTGTCACCCGGGAAATGACAGCGGGGGCGTGCCGATGGCACGCCCCCGCCTGCGTCTCGGCGCCCGAACGCCGACGTCGCGGCACCGCCGCCCTACATCATCACCTGCCGCGCCAGGAACTGCCGCACCCGCTCCATCGCCGCGCGCAGCTCCACCGCCAGCTCCTGCGACAGCCCGCGCTGCGGCCCGGTGGGCGGGAAGTTCCCGCTGTCCACGTTGCGCAGCAGGTTGCTGATCCGCTCGCTCACCCGCGGCCCCTCGCTCCAGTAGGGATAGTTGGCCGGCTTGGTCAGCGTGGTCACCAGCGAGTCGAGCTGCGCCAGCTCCCCCTGCAGCGAGGCCGCCACCGGCGCCCCTTCATTGTTGGGGAGCGCCAGCGCCCCGCGCCGCCGCGCCTCCAACTCGCCGCGACGCGTGTCCAGCGCCCGCAGCGTGTCGTTGGCCAGCGACTGCAGCGCCCGCAGCTCCATCGCCAGGTCAAACTGCGCCTTGAGCCCCTCGGCGGTGGCGCGCGCCGTGGGGTCCACCCGCACCTGCACCGGCTGCTCCACCACGGTGCTCCCCACCGTCAGCCGCACCGTGTAGCGCCCGGGCAGGGCGCGCGGGCCGCCGGTGGCCCCCCAGAACTCGTCCTCATCGCCCCCCGCCGCCGCCTCGCCAGGCGCCGGCGCGCGGCGCGGGCGCGGCCCCTCGTGCGCCAGGTCCCACGCCATGGTGTTGATCCCCGCCGCCGTCGGAATGCGCGAGAGCGTGCGAATCACCGTCCCTGCCGCGTCCACGATCTCCACCTTGGCCGCCGACCCCGCCGCAGGCGCCGACGCCAGGTGGTAGCGGATGATCGCCCCGTACGGCGGATTGGGTCCGCGGAACAGCGCGTCGCCCAGCGACCCCTTGGCCTGCTTGGTCGCAAAGCGCGTGGCCGTGCGCATCCCGAACAGGTGCACCGGCTTGGCCGCCGCCGCCGCCAGCTCCTGGATCACCGACGCGTCGTCCAGGATCCACGCGCCGCGCCCGTGCGTGGCCACGATCAGGTCGTTCTCCCGCCCGTGCACCAGCACCTCGTGCACCGGCACCGCCGGCAGGTTCCCCCCCAGCCGGAACCACGACCCGCCCCCCGTCACGCTCACGTACAACCCGATCTCCGTCCCCGCGTACAGCACGTCGGGATTGCGCGGGTCCTCCCGCAGCACCTGCAGGTACGCCCCCTCCGGCAGGGTCCCCGCGATGCTCGTCCACGTGGCCCCGCAGTCGGTGGTGCGGAAGGCGTACGGGCGGAGGTCGTCCATGAACTTCCGCTCGAAGGTGGCGTACGCCGTGCACGCCGCGCGCCGGCTGGGCTCCACATGGCTCACCACCGCCGCCGGCCCCACCCCGGGGACGTTCCCGTCCACCCGCGTCCACGTCTTCCCCCCGTCGCGCGTGAGCTGGAGGGTGCCGTCGTCCGTGCCCACCCAGATGAGCCCCGCCTGCGCCGGCGACTCGGCCACGCTGTAGATGGTGTTGTAGAACTCGGCGGTGGTGGCCTCCAGCATCGCCGGCCCGCCGGCCCACCCGTGCTTCGTGCTGTCGTTCTTCGTGAGGTCCGGCGAGATCGCCGTCCACGTGCCGCCGAAGTCGGTGGACTTGAACAGCACCTGCGCCCCGAAGTACAGCACCTTCCCGTCGTGCGGCGACGCCACCACCGGCGCGTTCCAGTTGAAACGGTAGCGCAGGGCGTTCACCGGCCCGCCGTCGTTGCGGCGCGGCTGCGGCGAGATGTCCTCCTGCTCGCGCGTCTGCATCCGCGTGCGGAAGATCATCCCCCCCTGCGCGTCGGTCACGAAGTACTCCGGGTCGTCGGGGTGCGTCACCTGGTAGTAGCCGTCGCCGTACGACACCATGCTCCAGTCGTCCACCAGGATCCCCAGCGGGTCGCGCGTGCGGCTGGGCCCCACCCAGTTGCCGTTGTCCTGCAGCCCGCCCCCCAGGAAGTAGAAGGGCTCCCGGTTGTCCGCGTGCAGCTGGTAGAACTGCGCCAGCACGAACTGGTTGGGGAAGCGCCACGTGGCCCCGTGGTCGTGCGACACCGCGATGCCGCCGTCGTTCACCTGCCAGACGCGCTTGGGGTCCTGCGAATCGATCCACAGCCCGTGGTGGTCGCCGTGGATGCGCTGCGAGATGGTGCGGAAGGTGCGCCCGCCGTCGATGGACACCGACAGGTTGCAGGCGATGGCGTACACCCGCTCCGCGTCCGCCGGGTCCACCCGCAGGTCGGAGTAGTAGTAGCCGCGGCAGATCGTCTTGGCATCGTCGCTCACGCGCCGCCAGGTCTCGCCGTGGTCGTCGCTGCGCCACACGTACCCGTCCTTGCGGCTCTCCAGGATGGCGTACACCACGTTGGGGGACGACGGCGCCACCTTCACGCCGATGCGCCCGATCAGCGACGGCAGCCCGCCCCCCAGCTTCTTCCAGCTGGTGCCGCCGTCCACCGACTTGAAGAGCCCCCCCTGTTCGGAGCCGGAGGTGAAGGTCCACTGCTTGCGGTCGAACAGCCACATCCCCGCGTAGAGGATGTTGGGGTTGGCCGGGTCGAGGTCCAGGTCGGCGCAGCCGTGCCGGTCGTCCACGTACAGCACCTTGGTCCAGGTGGCGCCGCCGTCGCGCGAGCGGAAGACGCCGCGCTCGGGGTTGGGGCCGGCCATGTGCCCCACCGCGCACACGTACACCGTCTGCCGGTCCACCGGGTGCACCAGCACGCGCGCGATGTGCCGCGTGTCGGTGAGCCCCACGTTCTTCCAGGTGGCGCCGCCGTCGGTGGACTTGAGCACCCCGCGCCCGAAGGACACGGAGTTGCGCACGTTCCCCTCGCCGGTGCCCACATACAGCACCGACGGGTTCCCGGGCTCCAGCGCCAGGTCCCCCACCGCCAGCGTGGCCTGCCCGTCCATCAGCGGCTGCCAGGTGGTGCCGGCGTTGGTGGTCTTCCACACGCCCCCCGCCGCGGTCCCCACGTAGACGGTGTTGGCGTCGCCGGCCACCCCCTCCACGTCGGTGGAGCGCCCCATCATGTTGGCCGGCCCCACGTTGCGGAAGGTCAGGCGCGCCAGCGCCGTGGTGTCCACGGCGGGGCGCGCGGGGGCGGCAGGGGCCCCGCGCTGCGCGAGGGCGGCGGAGACAGGCAGGAGGACGGCGGCGGCGGCCGCGATCACAAGCGGATGGCGCATGCGAATCACAGAAATGGAGGAGTGGGAGCGAAACACCATGCCCGCCCACATTGCCCCCCGTGCACGCCCCCCGCAACCCATGCGGAGGGGGGAGTCCCCCCTCACCCCACCACCGCCTCCGCCTCGATCTCCACCAGGTACTCCTCCCCGATCAGCTTCGCCTCCACCAGGGTGTTGGCCGGCAGTACATGCCCGAACCGCTCCCCGTGCGCCCGGGCCACCGGCTCCCACTGCGCCCGGTCCGCCACGAACACCCGCGTCCGCACCACATCCTCCAGCCGCCCCCCCAGGCTCTGCAGCGCCCCGGCGATCTTGTCCAGGCAGAAATGCGCCTGCGCGGCCGGGTCGTTGCCGCCAATGGCCCGGCTGCCGTGGGTGGCCGTGGTCCCCGACACCAGAATCCGATTCCCCTTCCGCACCGCCCGGCTGTAGCCGGCCATCGGCTCCCACACCGTCCCGCTCAGCGCCAGGGTGCGCCCGTCGGCCCCCTCGCGCACCGTGAACGGAGCCGGGAACGACGACAGGTGGTGGCTCAGGTCGCCGCTCGCGGTCAGGAACGGCGGCGTGCGGTACTCGTCGCCGCAATCACCGGGGATGGGTGCCAACGCCGCCTGCGCCTCCGCCAGCCGCGCGTGGTCGTCGGCATCCAACCGGAACGCCAGCAGCCGCCGCGACTCCTCCACATGGGCCGACACCCCCAGCCGCGCGCCCACAATGACCGCCGCCACTCCGGACTGCTCCAGCACCCAGCGGCTGGCCACCATGGCGATGGACACGCCATGCTTCCGCGCCACCGCGTCCGCCGCCCGCAGCACCCCCTGAAAGGGGGCCCACCCGCCGGCCGCGCGGATGAACCGCCCGTACTTCATCTGCGACCAGGTCTCCAGGGCATCCCAATCAGGCTCGGGCGCCCCCAGCCACCGCGCGCTCAGGAACCCCCCCAGCACGGTGCCGTAGCACAGCAGCCCCACGCCGTGCGCCGCCGCGTACGGCGCCAGCCGCTGCGTGAAGCGCCGATCCACCAGCGACCCGCTCACCTGGTTGCTCACCAGGCGGATGCCGCTGGCGATGGCAATCCGCAGGTGCGCCGTGTCGAAGTTGGTCACCCCGATCGCGCCAATCCGCCCCGCATCGCGCAGCGCCTCCAACTCCCACAGCGCGTCCAGCCACCGCGGGTCGGCAAAGGTCCACGCGTGATACTGCATGAGGTCCACCCGGGACGCCTGCAGCCGCTGGCACGCCCGCTCCACCGCCGCCTCGGCGTCGGCCGCGGTCACCGGACCCGGCTCGGGCACCCACTTGGTGAGCCGCTGCACCTGACCCGTGGCATGCCTCGCCGCCACGAAGCGCCCGGCCACCACTTCGGCGGAGCCGTAATGGTCGGCCATGTCGAAGGTGGTGAGCCCCGCCTCCGCATAAGGAGCCATGGCGCGCGCCATGGCGTCCAGGTCGGCCACGCGGCCGTCGCGCTCCAGGTCGGCCACCTGCCAGAGCCCGGTGATCACCCGGGCGATGTCGAGCCCGGGGGCAAGGGAGACGCGTTCCGTGGTGGGGGGAAGATCAGGCATGCGGGAGATGAGGGAGGAGATGAGGGAGGAGATGAGGTGATGGGTGAGGTGGCAGGTGCAAATGCAGGCGCAGGTGGCGAGAGGCCCCTCGCTTACTCCGCCGGCAGCACCGCGGTGCGCGCCGCCAGGTCCACGCCGCGCGCGCGCAACCCGCGCACCTCGCGCCAGTGGATCGCGCCGCCCACCCCCATCACCACCACCCAGATCCACGTGGGGTGCAGGTACCACACGCCGGGCGCCGACAGGTCGCGCCACGTCTGCGCCACCAGCAGCGCCCCCAGCAGCACGATCGCCGGAATGGCCACCGCGCGCTGCGCCCCGCGCGTGCGCAACAGCCGCAGCTCCGCCGCCAGCGCCGGGTTGCGTGACGGCAATCGCAGCAGCGCCACCGCCATCATCAGGAAGTTCACCAGCATGGCGGTGACCAGGATGTCCACCCCCACGAAGAAGTCGTTCGCGAAGTGCCCCCCCAGCACGCTGGCCGTGGCCAGCAGCGCCGACACCGCCAGCGCCACGTGCGGCGTGCGATGGCGCGGGTGCACCGCCGCCATCCGCGCCGGAAACACGCCGTCCTCCGCCCATGCGAAGCACAGCCGAGAGACCCCCAGCAGCATCCCCGGCAAGTCGTTGATGAGCGACACCGCCGCCCCCGACACCATCAGCAGCGCCACCGGCGCCGACACCAGCGGCGTGAGGAGCCCCGGGGCCGTCACGTCCCCCCGCCGGCTCGCATCGGCCACCACCTGCCACGGGACCGCGTGGTACACCGCCGCCGTGAACGCGAAGTAGAACGCCCCCACGGTCACGATGGCCGCCCCCACCGCCAGCGGAATGGACCGCGACGGGTTCCGCGCCTCCCCCCCGGCCTGCGCGATGGCGTCAAAGCCGATGAAGCTGGAGAACAGCACCGCCGCGCCGGCGGGGACCACCTGCCAGAAGCTGCCGCGCGCCATCTCCGCGGGAAACGCCTCGCCACGCGCCGCCAGCAGCGCGCCGTAGTCCTCCGCACCATGTGTGGCACCCGTGACAATCACCATCGCCCCGCACACGAACATCAGCCCCATCAGCGGCAGCAGCGTGCGCGCCACCGCCGCCACCCCGCGCAGGTTCACCAGCACGAAGCTCCACAGCAGCGCCAGTGCCAGCGCCAATCGCACCAAGGGCGCCCCCAGCGCCGACGCCACCCCCGTCCACCCGGCCGCCACCGCGATGTCGCGCAGGAAGGGCGGAATGACATACGCCACCACGCCGATGGCCATGCACAGCCCGAACCACTGGGAGAAGCTGGCCAGGAACCCGGCGTGCGCGTTGATGGCGCGGCTGGCATACACGTACGACCCGCCGGCGCGCGGCATCGCACTCCCCAGCGCCGCATAGCACAGCGCGGCCAGCACCGCCGGCACCGCGGCAATCGCGTACGCCGGCAGCACCCAGTCGCCAATCCCCGGCACGGTCCGCTGGATGGCGAAGGGGACGATGTTGATTCCGGCCCCCACCATGCTGCAGATCCCCGTGGCCGCCAGCGCCACCACCCCCAGCTCGCGGCGCAAGCGGGGGGCGGCGACAGGACCACCGACAGGGACGCCGGTGTCGGTTGAGGAAGGCGGGAGGGGCATGGTGGCAAAGCTATCGCCCGGGTGGAAGCACGGGGTGCCCGCCGGGACGTGCGCCTACTTCCCCACGCAGAACTCCCGAAACACCGCCCCCAGCACCTCCTCCACCTCCACACGCCCCACCACCCCCCCCAGCGCCTCCCGCGCCGCGTGCAGGTGCACCGCCGCCACCGACGCCGGCACCCCCGCGCCCCCCCACGCCGCCGCAAAGCGCTCCACCTCTGCCAGCGCCTCCGCCACGGCGATCCGATGCCGCTCGCGGGTGAGCGCCACCGCCTCCCCATCCCCCAGCGACCCACCGGCACCCCCCGCTGCCTCCCCGGCCAGCACGCCCAGTCGCTCCAGCAGCGCCGGCACCCCCTCCCCCGACTCGGCGCTCACCACGACGGGCGCCACCTCGCCCCCCATCCGCTGGTCGGCGTGCCCCACGTCCTCCTCGCCGCGCTGGGCCATCAGGTCGCCCTTGGTGCGCACCGCCAGCACCACCCCCGCGCTCAGCGCCCGCGCACGCGTCACCGCCTCCGTCACCGCCGCCGCCGAATCGCCGCACGCGAGCACCACCTGCGCCTGCGCCACATACCGCTCGGCCACCGCGATCCCCAGCCGCTCCACCTCGTCGGTTGAGGCGCGCACCCCCGCCGTGTCCACCAGCCGCAGCGGCACCGGACGCACATCCAGCACCGCGTCCACCGCGTCGCGCGTGGTCCCCGGCATGGGCGTGACCAGCGCGCGCGACTCCCCCAGCAGCGCGTTGAACAGCGACGACTTTCCCGCATTGGGGGCGCCCGTGAGCACCACCAGCACCCCGTCGCGCACCGCCGCCGCGCGCGGCGCCGTGGCCAGCAGCGCCGCCAGCGACGCGCGCAGCGCCTCCACCGCGGCCGCCACCCGGGCGCGTGGCACCGGGCCGTCGTCCTCCTCGGGGAAGTCCAGCTCGTAGGCCAGCAGCGCCTCCACCGCCAGCAGCTCGCGCCGCAGCGCCTCCAGGCGGCGCGACAATCCCCCGTCCAGCTGCGCCAGCGCCTGCCGCCGCATGGCGCCGCTGCGCGCGTCGATCAGGTCGGCCACCGCCTCCGCCTGCACCAGGTCCATCCGGCCGTTGAGCACCGCACGCTGAGTGAACTCGCCGGGCCACGCCGGACGCGCCCCCGCGGCCACGCACGCCGCCACCACCGCCGCCGGCACCACGGCGCCGCCGTGCACCTGGAACTCCACCACATCCTCGCCGGTGTACGACCGCGGCGCGGGGTACGCCACCACCAGCGCGTCATCCAGGTCGTCCACCGTGGCGTCATCCTGCGCGCCGTCACGCGCCGCCGCGCGCAGCCGCACCCGCGTGGCGCGGCGCGGGACCAGGGGGGGAACGCCAAGGGCGCCCGCGATGGTCATCGCGCGCGCCCCGGACACCCGCACCACCGCCACCGCGCCGCGCCCCGGCGCCGACGCCAGCGCCACGATCGTGTCCTCCCCGCCGGGGAGCGACGCCGCCAAGAGCGCGGCCGGCCGCATCGCCCGCTACGTCCGCGCCGGCCCCTGCACCACCGGCCCCGACCCCTTCTTCCGCTCCTGGCTGATCAGCCACTGCTGCGGCAGCGACGCGAGGTTCTGCACGAAATAGTACAGGTTGAGCCCCGACGCCATGCTGAAGAAGAACACCAGCATGATCCCCGGCATCAGGTACAGCATCATCTTCTGCTGGTCGTTGGACTGGATCCCGCGCATCCCGATCCAGCTCATCAGCATCGTGGTCGCCGCCACCAGCACCGGGATGATGTAGTACGGGTCCTTCACCGAGATGTCCGGGAACCAGAGGAACGGCACGCCGCGGAACTCGATGGTGTTCTGGAACACGAAGAACAGCGCGATGAACACCGGCATCGGGATCAGCATGGGCAGGCACCCCGACAGCGAGCTGAACGGGCTCATGCCGTGCTCCTTGTACACGCGCATGATCTCGGCCTGCATCCGCTGCGGGTCGCCCTTGTACTTGGCCTGCACCGCCTGCAGCTCGGGCTGCACGCGCTGCAGCTGCATGGAGCTGCGCATCGCCTTCTGATTCAGCGGCCACAGCACCACGCGCACCAGCACGCCGAAGATCACCAGCAGCCACCCGTACGACACCCCCAGCGTGGCCTTCATCCACAGCAGCATCCGGATGACCATGGTGGCGAAGGGCTGCACCATCCCCTGCATCCACCCGCCGTAGGGGTTGGAGGTCTCGAACTCGCGCCCCATGGCCACCAGCCGCGTGAACTCCTGCGGGCCGGCGTACACCTCGAACGCCACCGCGCCGTCGGCCAGCGGCATCACCACCTGCCCCTCGGCCTGCGTGACCTCCTTGCCGGTGCGCACGCCGCCGGTGAACCCCACCTCGGCGAACCCCGGGGCCCCGGCGGGGGTCAGCACCCCCACCAGGAAGTACTTGTTCTTGGCCACCGCCCAGGTGATGGGGCCGCCGTCCAGCGTGCGCTCCCCCGGATCGAGGTCGCGGAAGGGGACCCCCTCGGCGCCCTGCTTCTCGACCTTGTAGGCGTAGGCGAGGTGGTTGTGGTCCTCGGTGGTGTCCGCCTCCGACGAGCGGAAGGCCGAGGGGAGGGCCACCACGAGGAAGCGCTTCTCCGCCGTGCCCGGCACGGCGGCGGCCACGGTGGCGGCCACGTTCACGCGGTAGCTGTCGGGGAGGAAGGTGTAGGTGAGCGACACCGCGCGGCCGGCCACGGTGGCGTCGTAGCGCACCTGCCGCCCCGCCGTCGAGGTTCCCTCGGTGCGGCGAAAGCGCACGCCATCCAGCGCGATGGTGTCACCGGGAACCACGAGGCGGTAGCGCAGCAGCGGGTCGCCGGCGCGCGCCAGCTGCACGGTGCCAGCGCGGCCGCGCCCGCCATCGGTGAGCTGCTGGTACTTGCTCAGCTCGGCGCCGATGAGGGCGCCGCCCAGGCTGGTGGTGCGGTAGGTGGCCAGCGGGGTGGCCACGGTGGTGGTGTCCACCGGCTCCGGCGCCGGCGCCGGGGCGCTGTCGGCGGCCATCGCGGCCGCGGCCATCGCGGCGCCCTGGGGCGCCGCCACCTGCGGCGCGCCGGCGGCCGGCGCGGTTGCGGTCACCTTCGCTGCGGAGTCGGCCGCGCTGGTCCCGGTGGCCGGCGGCGCCGGGGGATTCGGGAGGATGAGCGGAACGCCCACCAACACCAGCGCCATCAGGACGACGGCCAGGACAACGCGACGTGGTTCCATGGATCAGGGCAGAGAGGCGCTCAGGGGACGGGATCGAATCCGCCGGGACGGAACGGGTGGCAGCGCGCAATGCGGCGGAGCGCCAGCCAGCTTCCCCGTCGGGCGCCGTGCTTGTCCAGCGCCTCGATCGCGTACGCGGAGCAGGAAGGATAATAGCGGCAGTGGCCGCCGAAGATGGGGGAGAGCGCCACCTGATACGCGCGCACCAGGAGGATCCCCAGCTGGCGGGGCCACGCGGCGACGGGACCGAGGGCGCTCATGGGGCCGGCGGCGGCGCGTCGGTCGTGGCGCGCCGAGGGAGGGCCAGTTTCCGCAGCAGCTGTCGGACTTCGGTGCGGAGGGCGTCGTAGTCGCGCTCGTACGCCGCAGGGAGCGCGCGCACCACGACGTCCAGGGGTGGGGCCTCCTGCAGGGGTCCCAGCAGCTCCAGGCGGGCCAGCTCGCGCAGCCGGCGCTTCACCAGGTTGCGGGCCACGGCGGTGTGCCGGTAGCGGGGGACGATGAGTCCCACGCGCGGAAACGGCTGAAGGGAAGCCGAGGCGCGCACCTCCAAGACGGCGGTGCGCACCCGCTTCCCTTCATGTCGGACGCGTTCGAGCTCGGTCCCGCGCGTCAGCCGCTGCTGGCGCGGGAAGGCCCGCGACTCAGGCGCCCGCGTACTTCGACGGGAGCTGGACCGTGAGGCGCTTGCGCCCCTTCTTGCGGCGACGGCTCAGCACCTCGCGCCCCCACTTGGTCTCCATGCGCGCACGGAACCCGTGCTTGCGAACGCGGCGCGTGTTGCGCGGACGATACGTGGGCTTGCCCATGACGAACTCGAGAGGGTGCGGAGAAGGGTACTGAGGAGTACGGAGAAAAGACGGCGGCGCCGCAAACAGGAATCACGTCGCGGACCACGGCGCCGGCAAAACGGCGCGGAAACCCGCCAGAGCCCAGTATCCTAGCCAGCCGCCCCCCCCGGGTCAAGAGCCCACGCGCTGCGCCCGACACACCGCCCTAGGCGCAACTCCTTGCTTGGCTTCACGAATGCCCCCGCGCCGTCACGCCGATGATGCAATTGACTTATCCACATCCCCCCGGGTAGCTTCGCCCTCCCATGTCGCTGACCCCCGCCGAAACCTGGGACCGCCTTCGCCAGCGCGCCCGCCAGGTCCTCTCCGAACAGACGTACCGGACCTGGCTCGAGCCCACCGAGGCCCTCCGCCGCGACGGCGATACCCTCGTCATCGGCGTCCCCGACCAGTTCGCCGCCGACTGGAACGAGTCCAAGCACGCCGACCTCCTGGCCTCCTTCGCCCCGGTCGCCCTCGGACACCCCCTCGCCGTCCGCTTCCGCGTCCACGAAGAACGCGTCGCCCGCGTCCAGATGGACATGTTCGTCCAACCCCCGACGAACCCTCCGGTCGCGGCAGCAGCGCGCCAGCAACCGCGCATAAACACGCCGCTCAACCCACGATACACCTTCGCCCAGTTCGTCATCGGCAAGTCCAATGACGTCGCCGCCGCCGCCGCCCAAGCCGCCGCCCAGGCTCCCGGCAAGGTCTACAACCCCCTCTTCATCTACGGCGACACCGGACTCGGCAAGACCCACCTCATGCAGGCCATCGCCCATGAGCTCCTCGCCAAGACCCCGGACCTCCGCATCGCCTACGTCGGCACCGAGCAGTTCACCAACGAGTACATCGGCGCCATCCAGGCCGGACAAATGGGCGACTTCCGGCGCCGCTTCCGCGAAATCGACCTCCTCCTCGTCGACGACGTCCAGTTCCTCAAGGGCAAGGAAGCCACCCAGGAAGAGTTCTTCCACACCTTCAACGCCATCTACGAAGCCGGACGGCAGATCGTCCTCACCTCCGATCGCCCCCCCAAGGAGATCCCCGGCCTCGAAGCCCGCCTCGTCTCCCGCTTCGAATGGGGGATGGTCGCCAACGTCGACGCCCCCGACCTCGAGCACCGCATCGCCATCCTCAAGAAGAAAGCCTCCCTCGACCACCTCGAGCTCACCATCCCCGACGAGGTCATCCGCTTCATCGCGGAACACGTCAAGTCATCGGTCCGCGAGCTCGAAGGCTCGGTCATCAAGCTCCTCGCCTTCGCCTCCCTCAAGCACCGCGAAGTCTCCGTCGAGCTCGCCCGCGACGCCCTCCGCGACAAGCTCCGCGCCGCCGCCGCCGACTTCCCCGAGCTCCCCCCCACCGCCCTCACCGTCGCCACCATCCAGCAGGTGGTCTCCCGGGAATGGGGGGTCACCCCCGACGGCCTCCGCTCCAAGACCCGCACCAAGCAGCTCACCGTCCCCCGTCAGGTGGCCATGGCCCTCTGCCGAGAGCTCCTCGGGCTCCAGCTGGTCGAAATCGGCAACGCCTTCGGCGGACGCGACCACTCCACCGTGATCCACTCCCTGGACCGCGTTGCGGAGGACATGCGCGAGGAGCCCGGGTTTGCCGAACGGGTGCAGAAGGTCCGATCCATGTTGGAAACCCTCCGCACCACCGGCCAGCTCGGGGGATAACCCCAGGCTGTCCACAAGCCGTCCACAGCCATTCCACGGCGGCGCCGCCCCGAGATGGCGCCACCTGTGGACTGCACCCCGCTTTCCCCGGGCTTCCACCGCCAGTTCACATTACCAGTCATGGCAGAAGTGGCACCGCCGCTTTAGGTTGCGAGGATTGTCGACAAGTCCACAGCCCCTGCTGTTACTACTGTTTTTCTATCTCTCCCCTTCGTTTAACAGCAGTCCGGTCGCTGTTCTCCACATCCAGGGCTTCGGTCCCCCATGCGTTTCACGATCTCGCGCGAAAAGCTTCAGGAAGGGCTCCAGGCGGTGACCGCCGCGGTGCCGGCCAAGACCACCCTCCCGGTGCTCGCCAACCTCCTGGTCGAAACCACGGAGCGCGGCATCCGCCTTTCCGCCACCGACCTCGACATCGCCGTCTCCACCGAGGTCAGCGCTGACGTCGAGTCCCCCGGCGCCATCACGATCCCCGCCAAGAAGCTCAGCGAGATCGCCCGAGAACTCCCCCCGTCGCCCGTCAAGGTCGCCTCCAGCGGCGAGCAGCGCATTACCCTCGAGTGCGGCCGCTCCCGCTTCAAGCTCCTGGGGCTCCCCCGCGAGGAATTCCCCACCTTCCCCACGGTCCGCTTCAACGAGGCCTGGCGCGTCAAGTCCGGCGCCCTGCAGCAGCTCATCAGCCACGTCGCCTTCGCCGCCAGCACCGAGGAGTCCCGCCCCATCCTCAACGGCGTCCTCTGGGAGCTGCGCGACGACCGCATGCGCATGGTGGCCACCAATGGCCACCGCCTCGCCAAGATGGAGCTCCCCATCGAGGGAAGCACCGCCCCCGCCGGCGACCTGATCATTCCCCCCAAGGCGCTCGAGCAGATCCGCCGCCTCTTCCCCGCCGAAGAGGAGCTGGAGATCGCCCGCGGCGACAACCACCTGGGCTTCCGCTCGCCGTTCACCTCGGTGTTCACCCGCCTCGTCGAAGGGCCCTACCCCAACTACGAGCAGGTCATCCCCAAGGACAACGACCGGCACTGCATCGCCGACCGCGTGGCGCTCACCGCCGCGCTCAAGCGCATGTCGGTCATCGCCTCCGACCAGACGCACCGCATCAAGCTCTCCTTCAATTCGGGCATGCTGAAGTTCAGCGTCACCACCCCCGACCTGGGCGAAGCGGCCGACGAGCTCCCGGTCAATTACGTGGGCGACCAGCTGGACATCGGCTTCAATGCCACCTACCTGCTGGAAATCCTCCGCTACATGCCCACCGAGCAGGTCAAGCTCACCTTCAAGGCCCCCGAGCGCGCCGCCACCATCGAGCCCGAAGCCTGGGATGACTCGGCCAAGTATCTCTGCCTGGTCATGCCGCTCCGCCTGATGGACTGACGGATGGACGAACGGACGGACTAACGTCCCTCCACCCGCCAGCGCACCTCCTGACGCACCCCCGCCTCGCGGGGACCGTCCCACACCCGCAGCCGCACCGCCCCGCGCCCCTCGCCGCGCGTCACGACCCCCCGTGACGCGCTCAGCTGCAGCTCCTGCCGCTCGGTCCCCTCCCCGGTCACCCGCACCACCTCGAAGGGACGCCCACCCTTCCCCTCCAGCACCACGCTGACCTCGCGCACCACGGTCACCGTGTCCCCGCTCCACCGCACCACCTCGGCGCGCAGCACACGCGTCACCCGGACACTCACGCCGGCTCGACACTCCACCCCGGCGCTGCGCTCCTCCCACCGGCTCCCCACACCAGCCCCGTCGGGAACTCGCACGGCCACCACGGCCGCCAACTGCGCCGCCGAGTGCTCCTCACGGTCGCACCCGGCCACCAAGGGCGGGTCCGGCACCACCCGCACGGCGCCGCTGTCCACCACCAGCAGCACCGCCAACGACGGCACGGTGAGCACCCCCCCGTCACCCGCGGTCAGCCGATAGCCCGCCACGCTGCCACGCCCTCGCAGCCACCCGCCGGCATCGCGCTCCCATTGCAGCGTCAGCTGCGCTTCCTCACGGGTCCGCCGCACCTCGCGCGTCCCTTCCCATTCCATCGTCCCCTCCCGTTCCACCCGCCATCCGGTGGAGAGCACCCGCGCGGGAAAGGCCACCACGCGCACAGGCGCCGTCGGCACCACGCCAGGCACCGACGCCGGCACAGGCTCGGGAACACGACGCGCCCCCTCCACCGCCACCGGCGGTGCAGGCACAGGCGCCGGCAACGGCACCAGCGACGACCCGCCACAGCCGGCCATCGCCACGGCAGACACCGCCACCACCAGTGCCCACCGCCCGCCACACCCAGAGAGTCTCACGACAGGGGATCGACCTGTAAGCCGGGTTCTGTCGGCACCCTCCCCACAAGGTCGCCCCCATGGGTCCGGCACCGGACGGTCATTCCTCTCGGCGTGCAGTCACCCGCACGCTCCAGCAGCCTACCCGCGGCTCGGTGCCGAAACACCGTGATCGAGACGGGCCGTCTCTCGCCGCCTATTTGGCCTTGCTCCGACCGGGGTTTGCCGTGCCACGACCGTTGCCGGCCGCGCGGTGGGCTCTTACCCCACCCTTTCACCCTTACCGCACCCACCCGCACCCCTCGCAGGGCCGGATGACCACGGCGGTTTGCTTTCTGTTGCACTGTCCGTCATCCGGCGCTCACGCCCCGGACGCCCAGGCGTTACCTGGCGGTCTGCCCTATGGAGCCCGGACTTTCCTCGGAACCGGATCACTCCGGTTGCGCGACCGTCCAGTCGATCCCCTGCCAACGTGAGACGCACCACCTCCCGCACAACATAACCCCCACGACCCGGAATGACGCGCAGGGACCAACGGGATGACGCTTCGCTGACACCCCGCCACCACCCTCGGGCACATGACCCACCTCCACCCCCACCCCCCCCGACCCCTCCTCGCCAGCACCATGCCACCGCGCACGGTCGCCACCCTGCTGGCCCTCGGCGAACGTCCACGCGTCACCATGGCCGCCCATGGCGCCTTCCTGGCGCGCCACGCCGCCACACTGCACGAACTCGGCACGCTCCTGCGCGATGAAACGGTGGCGGCCCTGCTCCTCTCGGTGGCCCACATCGACACCACCCAGCTCCCCCAGCTGACCCGCCTGCTGCGCGCCTTCCCCCGCGTCCCCAAGGTGGCCGTCCTCCTCGAACCCCCACAGCACCTCCATTCGGCGCTGCTCACCATGGGCCACCTGGGCGCTCGCGTCATGGTGGACGTCCGCACCACCACGGGATGGCGCAACCTGCGACACCTCATCACCCGCACCGACACGCAGGGCATCGAAGCCCTCGCCACGGATCGCCTCAACGCGGCACTCCCCGCCGACACCCCGGACGAGGCACGCACAGTGCTGGGATCGCTCTTTCGGCTCCCCACCCACGTCACCACGGTGCGTGAAGTGGCCAACGGCCTGGGCGTGGGAGCCACCACCTTCACCAGCCGTTTCGCCCGCGCCCAGCTCCCGCCCCCGCGCGACTACCTGGCCTACGCCCGACTGGTGCGTGTGGCCCACCTCCTCGAAAACCCGGGGTGCTCCATCAGCCAGGCAGCCCACCGGCTGGAATACTCCTCCCCCCAAAGCTTCTCGCGCCACCTGCGATTCGTGCTGGGGATCAGCACCGGCACCTTCCGGCGCGAGTACACCGCCTCGGCCATGCTGGACCGCTTCGTGCGCGATCTCGTCATGCCCTACCGCGAACAGCTCCGCACCTTCCATCCCCTGGCCGCCACCCCGCCGTGGATGCCACGCCTGCTCCACACCCCAGCGGCCGCACCCGCTAGGCCGACACCACTGGCACGGACGGCCTGACCGGCGTGGGTGACGCCACACGTCCCACACCACGGGTCGCCATCTCCACGGCCGCCTGCACCCCCGTGACAGGGCGCACCGCGCCCCCACCGGGAGAAACCTCCACCGCCGCATGCACCCCCGTGCGCATCAGCCGGTACCAATCCGTGCGCGCCACCATCCGCAACCGCTGCGCCGACTCCGACAGCTGCATGGCACTGGCCGCCAGCGCCTCAATGTTGGCCTGCTGCCCCGCCGTCCCCTCGGCAGCCCGGCGCGCCTCCACGTTGGCCCGCTGCGACACCCCCTCCAACGCGTCAAAGGTGGCCGCCACCATCCGGCTGCGCGCCTCCTGCTCCTCCGACAACGCCGTCACCCGCTCCGCCCGCTCCGCCACCTGCGCCATTCCCCCCACCAGCGTCGTCAGCGCCTGCCGCGCCTCCTGCGCCGTGCTGCGCGCCCCCGACAGCTCGCCCGTGGTGGCGTCCATCGCCCGCACCGCCTCCGCCATCTCCTCGCGCACCCGCTGCACCGTGGCCGCAATCAACTTGGACGCCTGCGCACTCTCCGTGGCCAACGCCCGGATCTCGTCGGCCACCACCGCAAAGCCCGCCCCCTCCTCGCCCGCGCGCGCCGCCTCGATGGCGGCGTTCAGCGCCAGCAGGTTCGTCTGCCGCGCAATGCGCGACACCCGCGCCACGAATTCCCCCACCTGCTCCGACGCCGGCCCCAGCCGCCGCACCCGCTCGGCGGCCGCCTCCACGCTGCCGCCAGCCGCCAGCAGCATCTGCGCCGCCTCGTCAATCGACTCGCGGCTCGCCACCATCACCTGGTCCATCTGCTGCGCCGCCGCCCGGTTGGCCAGCGCCATCGCCCGCGCATCCGACGCGCTCCGCGCCGCCTCCTGGCTGGCCTGCATCCCCTCGCGCACCGCCGACCGCTGGCGCGCCACCTCGGCGCGCAAGGAATTGGCGCCGGCGGACACGTCGCCGCTGCGCCCGCGCAGCGCCGCCATGGTCCCTTCCAGCTCCCCAGCCACCCGCACCAGCGCTTCGGCTTCCCGCTGCACCGTCTCGATCACCGACGTCAGCTCGTCCAGCATGCGGTTGAGGCTCCGCTCCAGGAACCCCAGCTCGTCGTCATGCCGCGCCGCCATCCGCACCGACAGGTCGCCACGCTCCACCAGCGCCATCTGCTCCCGCGCCCGCCGCATCCGCCGCTCCAGCCGCGCCGGGATCGCAATGGCCTGCTGCGCCGCCAGCACCAGCAACAGCGCCGCCAGCATCGCGTCGCTCCAGGGCATCGCCTCCTGGCTCACCTGGGCATGCCCCCACAACGCCATCAGGAACCCCGACACCCCCGCCAGCGTGGCCACCTGCCCCACCGCCGCCCCGCGGTCCAGCGCATACGGCACGATCGACAGGAAGTAGATCACCACCAGGATCGGCTTTCCCCCCAGGAACACCGCACAGCTGATCATGGTGGAATCCAGGATCGCCGTGGCATACCGCCAGAAGCGCAGGTACACCCGCTGCGAGAGGGCGGCAAAGAGCACATTCAACAGCAGCGCCGTGCCGGTGACCACCCCGGTCATGAAGAGCGTGCCGTCCACCACCCCCAACAGGTTGGCTACGGCAAACACCGATCCCAGCAGCAGCGTGATGCGCACCCGGTTGCGTCCGGTGTGCTTGATCAGCGCCAGGTCCTTGGCCTTCTCCTCATCGAACAACGAGGGGGCCACCGGCACGCCACGCGGCAGCGTGGTGCCGGCCCCGGGCGTCAACGCCGGGGAATACGGGGGGGTGGACGAACGCGCCTGGGGAGCCATGTCCCCACAAGACGACCCAACGCCCCCGGGGGGAACTCCCCCCGTTGTCCCGCTACGCCGAGGCCGACTCCGCGGGCATCACCGCCAGCAGCTCGTGCGCCCGCACCATGGCCATCACCGGCAGCCCGGCCGCCTCCAGCACCTCCCGCCCCCCCTCCTCACGGTCCACCAGCGCCAGCACCCCCAGCACCTGACCGCCCGCCTCCCGCACCGCCTCCACCGCCTTCAGCGCGGAGCCTCCGGTGGTGATGACGTCCTCCACCACGATCACCCGGTCGCCGGCAACAAAGGGGCCCTCCACCCGCTTCCCGGTGCCATGCTGCTTGGGCTCCTTGCGCACGGTAAACCCCCGAACCAATAGCCCAGCCGGCGTGCCGCTCCCGTCGTGGCCGACCTCCTGTGCCAGCGCACTGGCATGGGCAATGGCATAGGCAATCGGGTCGGCCCCCAAGGTGAGCCCCCCCACGGCGTCCACCCCCCACCCCGTCGCCCGCACCGCCGCCAGCCCCTCCCGCCCGATGAGCAGCTGCCCCTCCGGGCTCATCGTGGTCAGGCGGCAATCGATGTACAGCGACGACCGGCGCCCCGACGCCAGCAGGAAGTCCCCGCGCTTGGCGGATCGGGTGGCGAGCAGGTGCACCAGCTGGTCGTGGGCAGTCATCGGCCAAACAATCCCTTCATCAGGTTCAGGAATCCCCCGGATGACGCGGTGTCCTCCGGGGCGGATGGGGCCGCGCCGCCGCCGGCCATGGCCCCCGCAAACGCCTCGGTGAACGCCGACACCGACGGATACCGGTCGCCCGGCTGCCGCGACAGCGCGCGCATGAGCACCGCCTCCACGGCGGGGGCAAAGCGCTTCCCCGGCTTGGCGCTGTTGAGCGGCGTGGGGGGCTGCGTGAGCAGCTGCGTGAACAGCTCCCGCGGCGTCTTCCCCGGATAGGGCAACACCCCCGTCAGCAGGAAGTACGCAATGGTCGCCAGCGAGTACTGGTCGGCGGCCGGCCCCACCAGCTCCCCCGAGAGCGCCTCGGGGGCCACGTACATCAGCGACCCCACGAAGAACCCCGCGCGCGTGAGCCGCTGCTCCGCCGGCGCCTCCGTGTCCACGGCGATCCCGAAGTCCAGCAGCTTCACGTGCCGCTGCTCCGGGTCGTACATCACGTTCTCGGGCTTGAGGTCGCGGTGCACGATGCCGGCCCGGTGCGCGGCCGCCACCGCCTCGCCGATCTGCGACACCACCAGCACCACCTCGTCGGGGTCCAGCGTCCCGCGCCGGTCGGCGTACTTCTCCAGCAGCTCCCCGCTGGCCCACTCGATGGCCAGGTAGTGCCGCCCCCCCTCGGGCGCCTGCCCGTAGTCTAGGGTGCGGACAATGTTGGGGTGTATCACCCGGGAGCCGTACTGGGCCTCGCGCAGGAACCGCGCCACCGCGGTGGGGTCCTCCTGCAGCTTGTCCTTCAGCACCTTGAGCGCCACGGTGCCGTGCTGCGGATGCTCCGCACGGAAGACCGTGGCCGTCCCGCCTTCGCCAACCTTGCCGCGCAGCGCATAGCCGGCCAGCGTGGTTCCGACTAAAGTGTCAATGGGCACGTCGCGAACGTAACGTGGCCGGATCGGTGCAGCAAGGCGAACGGCGGGGTGGTGCGCCCCGATTCCCCGATGGCGCGGGACGCTCCCGCACGGATGGCCTCATGCCGATGACTTCCTTCCTGCC
>JBEIJM010000009.1:0-40808 GCA_040380205.1 Gemmatimonadaceae bacterium | reverse complement strand
GACCTGCTGGCGCTCATGGGGGCCGACGCCGCCACGCTCGCGGTGGGGACGCCGTTCACGCGGGTGTCGCTGGGGATGAGCGCCACGGTGATCCTGCTGTTCCTGGTGAACGCGGTGTTTCGCGGTGCCGGCGACCCGGCGGTGGCGATGCGCACGCTGATCCTGGGGAACTCGCTCAACATCGCCCTCGCCCCGGCGCTGCTGTTCGGGTGGGGTCCCTTCCCTGAGCTGGGGCTGGTGGGGGCGGCGTGGGCCACCGCCATCGGGCGCGGCACGGGGCTGGCCTGGGCGCTCTGGTCGCTGGGACGCGGCACGGGGCACCTGGCGGTGCGGCGCCGCCACCTGGCGGTGGAGCCGGAGACGCTGTGGAACATCGCCCGCCTGAGCGGCTGGGGGACGGTGCAGACGGCGCTGGCCACCATGAGCTGGATGGGGCTGGCGCGCCTCACCGCGGGGTTTGGCGCCACGGCGATGGCGGGGTACACGATTGCCATCCGCATCCTGCTGTTCGCGCTGATGCCGGCGTACGGCGTGGGCGCTGCGGCGGCCACGATGGTGGGGCAGGCGCTGGGTGCCGACAACCCCGACCGGGCCGCGCGCAGCGTGTGGGTGGCGGCGCGCGTGACGGTGTCGCTGCTGACGCTCACGGGGGTGGTGTTCTGGCTGTTCGCCACGCCGCTGGTGGCGGCGTTCACCACCGACCCGGCGGTGGTGCGGGTGGCGGAGCGGGCGCTGCGCATCATGGCGCTGGGGTTCCCCGCCTACGCGCTGGGGATGACGCTGGAGCAGGGGTTCAACGGCGCCGGCGACACGCGCACGCCCACGCTCATGAACGTGGCGTGCTTCTGGGCGATCCAGCTGCCCGCGGCCTGGTGGCTGTCGCGCCACACGCCGCTGGGGGTGGAGGGGACCTTCTGGGCGGTGGCGGTGGCGTACACGGCGCTGAGCCTGGTGAGCTTCACGATGTTCCGCCGCGGCGGGTGGCGCACGCGGCGGGTGTGACGCGGGCGCCGCAACCGGGCGGCGTGCGCCTGCGGCCGGGACCGGCGCCTTACCCCGCCAGCTGCGCCGCAAAGGTGGCCGCGTCGATGTTGCCGCCGCACACCACGAGCCCCACGCGCCGCCCCCACAGCCGCTCGCGCAGCGGGTGGAGCAGGGCGGCCAGCGCCGCCGCCCCCGCGGGCTCCACCACCAGCTTGGCGGCGCGGAAGGTGAGGCGCATGGCATCACGGAGCTGGTCGTCGCTCACCAGCACGACCTCGTCGGCAAAGGCCCGCGTCATGGCGAACGCATAGGGCTCGCAGCGCGGCGCGCCCAGCGAGTCGGCGATGGTGCGCACGGCGTCCAGCGCCTGCGGCTCTCCGGCGGCGAAGCTGCGCGCCATGGTGTCGGCCCCCTCGGGCTCCACCACGAACACCCGGGTGTCCGGTGACAGCCGCTTGACGGCGCACGCCACCCCGGCGGCCAGCCCGCCGCCGCCGGCCGCCACCACCACGGCATCCAGCTCGCTTCCCTGCGCCCGCACCTGGTCGATGAACTCGAGCCCCACGGTGGCGGTCCCCAGCGCGGTGAGCGGCCCCTCATACGGGTGCACGAAGGTGCGCCCCTGCTCGGCCACGATCTCGCGCACCCGGTCGAACGCCTGGTGCACGGTGTCCACCAGCTCCACGGACGCCCCCAGCTCGCGGCAGACGGCGATGCGATAGGCGTTGGCGGTGCGGGGCATCACCACGGAGGCGGTGGTCCCCAGCGTGCGCGCGGAGTACGCCAGCGAAATGGCGTGGTTCCCCGCTGACACACCGGTGACGCCGCGCGCGAGCGCGTCGGCGTCCAGCTGGCGCATGACGGTGAGCGCGCCGCGCGGCTTGAAGGAGCCGGTGCGCTGGAACAGCTCCTCCTTGAGCCACACCGCGGTCTCCCCCAGCCGCTCGGCCACGGCGTGGTCCACCAGCCGCCGCACGGAGGTGGTGACCACGAGGTCGCCCAGCGCGGCGCGGTTGGCGCGGATGGCCTGCTCGGTGGGGTAGGATTCGTCAGTCACGGCAGAGGGCCCTGGAGCATCGGTGGCGCGACACGTTCAGGAGGAGCGTTCAGGAGGAGCGGCGGGCGTCGCGGTCGCGACGCCCGCTCACGGCACGGTGCGACAGCGCGCCGCCAGCAGGCCGGTGGCGAGGGACAGGTCGCAGTCCACCACGAGCACCCCCGCCTGGTCGTATGGCTGCCACGCCACGATAGTCCCATCGGGGGCGGCCACGGCGCAGGTGGTGGGCGCCCCGGGGCCCGCGCAGTTCACGGTGGCAAACCAGACGGTGTTCTCGGCGGCGCGACACCGCACCGCGGCCTCGTGAAAGGTGTTGCGCGGATCGGCGTAGTGCTCCGGGCGGAAGCTGCCCGGCTCGGCCTCCCCGTAGTGCGGGTGCACCACCAGCTTCGCCCCGCGCCGCGCGGCCCAGCGCACGGTTTCCGGATAGCGCCACCCCTCGTGGCAGATGACGATCCCGAAGGGGACCCCCGCCACCTCGAAGAGCCGCCGTTCGGTGGCCGCGACGTAGCCGTTCTCCTCCGACGGATCGAGCTGGACCTTGTCCTGCCACCCCACGCGCCGCCCCTCCTGGTCGATCACCAGCGTGGTGAGCACAAGCCCTTCGGGAGTGAACCGCTCGGTGCCCAGCACCACCGTGATGCGCGCCGCCGCGGCCGCCGCGGCCACGGCGGTCCATGCCGCCTCGAGGTACGCGGCATCGGCCGGCGGGACGTGCCGCGTGGGCCAGCGGTAGCCGGGGATGTAGCACTCGGGGAACACCACCAGCTGGGCACCTTGGCGGGCGGCCTGGTGCACCGCGTCCACCGCCAACGCGACGGCGGCCTGCGGGGAGTCGGGGTACCGGAGGGCGGCGAGGGCGAGGCGGAGGGTGGTCATGAAGGCTTTGCCGGAAGGATGGTCACGCCGAGAGGTCCGTCGTCGTCACGGGAGGCGGGTGAGATCCACCAGCTGCACGGTTTGCGAAGCGAAGTTGGTGAGCACCACGGTGCGCCCGTCGGCGCTGGGGAGCGCCTGGAAGGGGCGCCCGGGGACGCTGGTGAGGGAATCGGCACCCACCAGGGTGCATGCGGGGGCCATGCGTGCGTGCGCGCGGGGCGACGCGTCCAGCGCGAGGAGGAGCAGCGGCAGCGGCAGCGGCGCGAGCTGTGCAGGGCGCAGGCGCATGCGAAGGGGACCGAGGAGACGACGGGGTGCGGTGAGCCTACGGCGCGCCCGCCACCCCCGCAAGCATGGCGTTCGGCCGTGCCTGCGGCTTCGCCGCCGCTCGCCCAGACGGCCGCCCCGCCGTATACTCGACGGGTCCTGACACATTTTGGTCGCACGGCGCACCCCGACGCGATGTGCTCGCGTTGGCCACCTCTTGCATGGCAGGGCGGGCGATGCCGCTTCCACTGTTCGGGTCCGGGCCCACGGGGCCGTTTTTCCCCCAGCAGGGCGCGCGGCGCGCTGCGGGCATCGTCCTCATGGTCTTGGGCGCCGCGGCGTGCGCCAGCAGCGGGGGCGCGCCGGGGGGCGCCCCCCAGTCGGCGACCCCCCGCGCGATGACCGACGCCCCCGCCGCACGGCGGGCGATCCTCACCGACGGGACGGGGGTCACCTACTCTTCCGCGCCCCCGGAACAGTCGCGGCGGATGGCGATGGCGCCGGCCACGGTGCTGGCCGCGGTGCGGCAGGCGTACGCGGGGTTCATGATCCCGGTGACGCTGGACGACCGGGTGAACCGGCGCGTGGGGAACCCCGACTTCTACCGCGTGCGGCAGTTCCTGGGGCGGCCGATGGTGGAGCTGGTGGACTGCGGCAGCGGGATGACGGGGCCCAACGCGGCGTCGTTCCGCATCTACATGGCGCTGGTGACGCGGGTGAAGGACGCCCCCGGGGGCGCGAGCGACGTGAGCGTGCAGTTGTCGGCGACGGCGAAGGATCTCACCAGCGGCACCAGCACGGACCTGCTGCCGTGCGGGAGCAGCGGCAAGATCGAGCAGCGGCTGCTGGACGAGATCGAGAAGCGCGCGCGGGGGGGATAGATTGCGGCGTCGGGCCGAGGCCGGCCTGGCACCAACCCTTCAGCTTCCTCTTGTCATGCGTCTCCTGACCGTTTCCTTCCTGCTGCTGGCCGGTGCGCCGGCGCTCCTGTCGGCCCAGCCGGGCGCGCGCCGTGCCGCCCCCAGCACGCGCGCCACGGCGGAGGTGGCGCTGACCTTTGCCGACACCGCGGCGCAGCGTGCGGCGGGGAAGCCGGCGCTCATCCGCCTGGACTACGGCCAGCCGCACCTGCGCGGCCGGCGCATCAACACCGACAGCCTGGTGCCCATGGGCACGGTGTGGCGCCTGGGCGCCAACGCGGCCACGCTGTTCACCACCGACGTGCCGCTGACCATGGGGGGCGTGGCGGTGCCGGCGGGGCGCTACGTGGCGCAGATGCTGCCGGCCACGAGCGGCTGGACGCTCATCCTGCAGGCGGAGACCACCGGCGCGGCGCAGGTGAACGTGACCGCCTACAACGCGGCGAAGGACGCGGCGCGCATCCCGATGCAGAGCCGCACGCTGCCCACGCCGCTGGAGAGCCTCAGCATGTGGCTGGTGCCGTCCACGGCGCCCGGCGCGCAGCGGGGCGAGCTGCGCATCGGGTGGGACACGGTGCTGCTGACGACGGAGTGGGTGGTCCGCTGAGGACGCACCCCAGGTGATTCCGGGGGGGCACACCGTTGCCCCCTCGGCGGACGCCCGCCGTCAGGGCGCGGCGTCGCTCGCGAGCGACCGCTCCATGAGGCGGTCGGTTTGCGGATCGGTGCCCACGACGAACAGCTGGCTCCCCCCGTCGACAAAGCCGGCCTTGCGATAGAAGGCGATGGCGCGGGGATTCCGCTCCCAGACCCCGAGCCACAGCGTGCGGGCACCCGCGGCGGTTGCCGTCTCGATGGCGGCTGCCATGAGCTGCTGGGCCAAACCGCGGCCGTGCCACGCGGCGGCCAGGTAGAACCTCCAGATCTCAACGGGCGCGGGGCCGCGGACGGCGGCGGGGGGCGCACCGCGTCGCAGCTGGGTGAAGGCCACCAGCGTCCCGTCTTGCTCGGCCACCAGGGTGGTGATCCCCGGGTCCGCGATCTCGCGCGCCTGCTGTTCCGGCCCGTAGGCGGTGGCGAGGTGCTGGGCGAGATCCTCGGGGCGGTTGTCCGCGCCGAACGTGTCGCGGAAGGTGCGCGCCGCCAGCTCCGCCAGAGCGGGCGCCTCCGCGGGGGTGGCGTGGCGGATGGTCGGGGTCATCGACCGGCGCTACCGGCCGCCCCTGGCTTTCCATGCGTCGTAGGCGTCGGGGAGGCAGGTGGCGCAGGGGCGGTAGCCTGCCGCCACGGCCGTGGCCTCGTCGGCGAAGAACACGCGCTGCTGCTCGTAGCTGCGCCCGGTGCCGAGCGCCCGTCGCGCGGCCTTGCAGTTGAGCCGGCCGTAGATGCGGTTCTTTCGGTGGCCGCCCAGGGTGCCGGGGGTGGCGCTGGACACGGTGCTGCCGTCGGCGGCGATGAGGCGATAGAGGCGGGGCGGAGTCATCCTCTCAATCTACGGCAACAGCTCCGCAGGGTAACGGCTGGGTGACGCGGTCCCCCGGCGTGGTTCCATGGCTCCCGCCGGGGGTGTTCATTACCCCGCATGCGCGCCTCCCTCCTGCTGCTTGCCGCTGTTGCCCTGGCCTCGGCGTGCCGCGCGCCCCAGGTCCGCCCCGCCGACCCCCCGCGCAAGGCGGTGGTGATCCTGCTGGACGGCATCCCCGCTGACGTGATCGAGCGGGTGGACACCCCCGCGCTGGACGCGATCGCGGCGGCGGGGGGGTACGCCCGCGCGCACGTGGGGGGGGAGATCGGCGGGCGCACGGAGACGCCCACGGTGTCGGCGCCTGGGTACATGAGCTTCCTCACCGGCACCTGGGCCGACAAGCACCGTGTGCGGGGGAACAGCAACCTGACCCCCAACTACGACCACTGGAACCTGTTCCGCATCGTCGAGACCGCCGATGCCTCGCACACCACGGCGCTGTTCTCCACGTGGCTGGACAACCGCACCGTGCTCATCGGCGAGGGGCGCCCGGGGGCCGGGGCGTTCCGCATCGATCACGCGGTGGACGGCCTTGAACTCGACACGGTGGCGTTTCCGCACGATGCGGCGTCGCGGTACATCCTGGCGATTGACGAGCGGGTGACCGACGCGGCGGCGCGGCATATCGCCGAGCGGGGACCGGTGCTGAGCTGGGTGTACCTGCAGCACACCGATGACGCCGGGCACGCGCACGGGGACCGCGAGCCGTTTGACGAGGCGGTGCGGCGGGCCGATGCGATGGTGGGGCGCATCTGGCGCGCGGTGCGGCAGCGCGAGGCGCTGGGGGAGCGGTGGATGGTGGTGGTGACCACCGATCACGGGCGCGACGCGGCCACCGGGAAGGGGCACGGCGGGCAGTCCGCGCGCGAGCGGACGACGTGGATGGTGACCAACCAGCGGCCGCTGACGCCGCGGTTCCTGGCGGGGGAGGCGGCGATCGTGGATATCGCGCCGTCGGTGCTGCGGCACCTGCGGATTGCGGCGCCGCCGGTGGTGGCGGCGGGGATGGAGGGGGTGGCGTTCATCCGGTAAGCGGGGTGATTGACTGCAGCGGGCGGCCACAATAGACTAGTCATATAACTAGTCTTTTACGGAGGAATCGATGCATCACTGGCCTGTTCAGGACGCCAAAGCCCGTTTCAGCGAAATGCTGGATGCCTGTGTGGCGGAAGGTCCCCAACTGGTCACTCGCCGCGGCGCTGAAACGGCCGTGCTGGTGCCCATCGCCGATTGGCGCCGGCTGCAGGCCGCCGCGCGTCCGTCGCTCAAGCAGCTCCTGCTGGCGGAATCGGCCCGCACCGACCTCCTCGTCCCCGCACGCGGCCTCGCCAGACGTCGCCCGACCGACCCGTTGGGGTAGGCGACGTGTACCTCCTGGACACCAATGTGGTTTCCGAGCTCCGCAGGGCCAGACCGCACGGCGCGGTCGTGGCGTGGCTGCACTCCGTGGAGGACTCCAGCCTGCACCTCTCCACCGTCACGCTAGGGGAGATCCAGGCCGGCATCGAGCTCACGCGTGAGCAGGACGCGGCCAAGGCGGCCGAACTGGAGGCGTGGCTCGACCTGGTCGCCGATGTCTACAACCTGGTGCCCATGGACGGCCCCGTCTTTCGTCGTTGGGCGACGCTCATGCATCGGCGCTCGGACACGCTCTACGAAGACGCCATGATTGCCGCGACCGCCCAGGTCCACGGCCTCACGGTGGTGACGCGCAACGTCGCCGACTTTGCGGTGTTCGGTGTGCCGTTGTTCAACCCCTTTGACTGACCGGCCCGGACGCTGACCCCGCTGTCCCCCGCTTCAGCCGCGGCGTCGCCACGTAGATGGTGTGCCAGGGGCCTGACGTGGGGTGCGCGCGCACGCGGTGGGCCGCCACCCGCAGGCCGGCCCCCTCCACCGTCCCGGCAAAGCGCGCGTCGTCGGCTACCGACCAGTAGGCGATGGTCCCGCCGTCGCACAGCGCCGCCTTGGTGGCATGGATGCCGCGCCGGGTGTACAGCGGCGCGTTGTCGCGCAGCAGCATCCCGTCGGGACCGTTGTCGGTGTCCAGCATGATGGCGTGGAAGTGCCCGGGGTGCGCGCGCAGCAGCGCGGTCACGTCCCCCTGGTGCATGCGCACGCGCGGGTCCTGCAGCGCCTCCACCGAGATCCCGAACGCCGGGTCGGCGTTCCACGCGATCACCTCCGGCAGCAGCTCCGCCACCCACACCTCGGCGTCCTGCGGCAGCACCCGCAGCGCGGCCCGCAGCGTGAACCCCAGCCCCAGCCCGCCGATGAGCACGCGCACGCCCGGCGTGCCCGTGTACGGCGCGCACGCCAGCTCGGCCAGCGCATCCTCCGAGTGATGCCGGCGGGTGGACATGAGCTCCACCCCGTCGGCCCGGATGAGGTAGGCGCCGTCATGGCGGAACAGCTCCAGGAGGGAGCCGGTGGGGGTCTGCGCCGACGCGAGGCGCTCAAGGGGCTTCATGGGGGGAATATGGGGGGGATGGCGGCGTTCCCAAGACCCCGTCGGCGGTGCGCGGGTGTGACAGCGGCGCGCGGCGCGCCCATGATGCCTCCGCCAATGGGCCACCCACGAGATCCGCGTTGACATGTGATGCACATGCAAACATGTTTTCCGCATGTCCAAGATGATCCAGATCCGGCATGTCCCCGACCTGCTCCACCGGCGCCTCAAGACACGGGCGGCGGCACACGGGCTGCCGCTGTCGGACTATCTGCGCCGCGAACTGGAACGCATCGCCGATCAGCTCACCCCGGAAGAACTCCGCGACGCCCTGGCCCGGCTCGACCCGGTGACCCTTCCGGAGAGCGCCGCCGACGCGGTGCGCGCGGAGCGCGACGCCCGGTGATCGTGGTGGACGCGTCGGCGATCGTCGAGCTGCTCCTCCGCACCCCCCTCGGCCAGCGCGTCGAGGCACGCCTCTTCACGACCCCCGCGTCGCTCCACGCCCCCGCCCTGCTGGACGTTGAGGTGGCGCAGGTCCTGCGCCGCTACGAGGCGCGCGGAGCGCTGGGGGCGGCGCGCGGCGCCATGGCCGTGGCCCTCCTGCAGGGGTTCCCCCTCACGCGGCATCCGCACGCGCCCCTGCTCACGCGCCTCTGGGCGCTCCGCGATACTCTCACCGCCTACGACGCGACCTACGTGGCGCTCGCCGAGGCGCTGGGGGCGGTGCTGGTCACCTGTGATGCCCGGCTGGCGCGCGCGCCAGGGACGCGGGCCTCCATTGCGCTGGTGACCTGATGCCGGCGTGCGCCCCTTACGACACCGACGTCATGACCACTTGTTCCGTAGGACGCTCGCGGACGCGCGCTCAGACAGTGGGCGCGTGTTCGGCGCAACGTATGGCTCTGTGTCTCATCTTGGTCGCGGCGTGCAAGCAAGAGTCGCAGGAAGCCGCCATCGCCAGTGTCGAGCTGCCTGGGGCGACGGAACAACTGGCTGACGGGTACACGATGCCCCACTCGGTGCTCGAGCGTTCGGATGGTCGTGTCCTGATCTCTGATCGCCGGCATCGAGAGCTGTGGCTGGCGGATTTCGGCAGTGGAGCACGGACTGCGTTCGGTGTGTCCGGGGATGGACCTGGTGAGTATCGCAGCGTGCACGAAGTCCTTCCGCTCAGGAAGGATTCCGTAGGCGTGGTGGCGTTCGGGGCGCCGTACCTGATCTCTGTCGTCTCGCCGGATGGCGTACCGGCGCGAACGGCTCGGCTGGGTGACGAGTTCGGCATGGGCGCGCAGGGACAGTCGATCTTCGAGCTGCCGATGATCACGCGTGCCGATTCATCTGGCCGACTCTACGGAGTCCCCTCTCGTGGTCGTTCTCGTCGCGGCGATGGCGCGAACGAACCCATGCTACCGGTGGTGCGATTCGACTCACCAGGAAGCACGCCGGACACGACGTGCCGGATGCTCCGTGGAGAGCAGGCCGAGCCGGAGAACGATCCGGACGATCGCCTTCGGTGGAGGCTGGGCCGAGGTGGGTTCGCGGCGCGCAATGACTGGGCGGTATTGCCCGATGGCACCGTGGTGCTGATCAATGCTGCGACGTACGAGCTGGCGTTTTGCCGGGCCGCGCGGGTGGAACGACGAGCACAGGTGCTGACCTCGACTCGCATTGCCGTCGATCCCAAGGCCTATCACATACATCTGGACTCCTTGGAAGCGTTCGCCAGGCAGAGCATGCTTTCCGCGTTCGCGTTGATCGACGCAGGAAAGGGCAGTGCGAGTGGAGAATCCCCGGCTCTGAGTTTCGAACGATCAGCTCCACCTGAGTTCCTGCCGCCGGTTCTGGTTGATGCGGTGCGGCGGACCCGCGCGAGCGCGTATCGGCTCTGGATTCCGGTGTCCGGCCCCGATTCGCCCATGCGGGAGTACTGGGACGTCATCGATACGCTGGGTGTGCGACACGCTCGCTACGTGCTGCCGGTTGGCACGGAGCTACGCGCCGTTTCACCGCAGTTCGTCTACACGATCCGGAAGGATGATGATGACCTGTACTGGGTCGAACGGAGAGCGAACCCTGTGCCGTGATGCTGAAGCGTGACGCTCCACCCGCTCCGCACCTCGACTCGGGCAGGAGCATGAGGTAGGCGCCGTCATGGCGGAACAGCTCCAGGAGGGAGCCGGTGGGGGTCTGCGCCGACGCGAGGCGCTCAAGGGGCTTCATGCACGGGAACATGGCAGGACCGGGGGGCGAGCGCGCCGAGGGCGCTGAGGGGAGCTCTCCCCCGCCCTGCCCTCCATTCCCCCCTAACCAACCGCCCCCCCCTGCGCGCACATTCCCCGGCGACTTCCACCCGCCAGGACTCCGCATGCTCCAACTGACCGTCAACGGCTCGCCTCGCTCCTTCGACGGCGACCCCACGATGCCGCTGCTCTGGTTCCTCCGCGACGAGCTGGGGCTTACCGGCACCCACTACGGCTGCGGCATCGCCCAGTGCGGCGCCTGCACGGTGCACGTGAACGGGGCGCCGGTGCGCGCCTGCCAGCGCCGCATGGCCACGCTGGCGGGCGCCACGGTCACCACCATCGAGGGGCTGCACGCCACCGGCGAGCACCCGCTGCAGGTGGCCTGGCGCCAGGTGGAGGTGCCGCAGTGCGGCTTCTGCCAGAGCGGGCAGATCATGCAGGCGGCCACCCTCCTGGCCCGCACCACGCAGCCCACCGACTCCGACATCGAGGCGGCGATGAACGGCCACCTCTGCCGTTGCGGCACCTACCCGCGCATCCGCGCGGCCATCAGGCAGGCCGCCGAGCAGATGCGCGCGGCGCAGCCCCGGGAGGAGGCGCCGTGAGCCCGCGCACGCGGCTTCCGTGGCTGGGCACCGCGAGCGCCGGTGCAGCCCCCGCCTCCGCCGCCCCGGTTGCCGACGAGGCGCGCCGCGACTTCCTCAAGCTGTTGGGGCTGGGGGGGCTGGTGCTGTCGGCCGGCGCCATGGGGGTGCGCCGGCTGGACGCGCAGGCGCTGGCCGGGGTGGCCCCCGCCGAGCCGTGGGACGCGCACGCGTACCTCCGCGTTGGCGAAGACGACCTGGTGACGATCATCTGCCACCGGTCGGAGATGGGGCAGGGGATCCGCACCACCATGCCGATGATCATCGCCGACGAGATGGAGGCCGACTGGAGCCGCTGCCGCGTGGAGCAGGCGCTGGGCGACGAGAAGAAGTACGGCAGCCAGAACACCGACGGCTCCACCAGCATCCGGGACTTCCTGGACAAGTACCGAGAGGCCGGTGCCACGGCGCGCGCGCTGCTGGAGGACGCGGCGGCGCAGCAGTGGGGTGTCCCGGTGGCGGAGGTGCAGGCGCGCAACGGCGAGGTGGTGCACGCGCGCAGCGGGCGCCGCGCGCGCTTTGGCGCGCTGGTGGCCACCGCGCGCGCGCTCCCCATGCCGGCGGCTGGACGGGTGCGGGTGAAGGCTCCCGCCGAGCGGCGGTGGGAAGGGAAGGCGATGCCCGGCATCGACCTGGTGCCGATGACCACGGGCGCGGCGGTGTACGGCGGTGACGTGCGGCTGCCGGGGATGAAGGTGGCGGTGATTGCGCGTCCGCCGGTGTGGGGGGGGACGGTCGCCACGCTCGATGACAGCGCGGCCAAGGCGATCCCGGGGGTGGAGCGCATCATCCGCCTGCCGGATGGCGCCGTGCCTGGCGGCTTCATGCCGTTGGGCGGGGTGGCGGTGGTGGCGGCCAACACGTGGGCGGCCATCCGCGGGCGCGACGCGTTGCGCATCACCTGGAACGCCGGCCCCAACGCCGCCTACGACAGCGCCGCGTACAAGGCGCAGCTGATGGCCGAGGTACGCAAGCCCGGGCAGGCGGGGCGGAACGTGGGGGATGCCCCGCGGGCGTTGGCGGCCGCCGCGAACGCCGTGAGCGCCGAGTACTGGATGCCGCACCTGGCGCACGCGCCGATGGAGCCGGTGGCGGCCATCGCTCGTGTGCAGGACGGCATGGTGGAGCTGTGGGCGCCCACGCAGAGCCCCATGGATGCGCGCAAGGCGGTGGCCGAGCACCTGAAGATGGACGTGGACACGGTGCAGGTGCACGTGACGCTGCTGGGGGGCGCCTTTGGGCGGAAGTCCAAGCCCGATTTCCTGTGCGAGGCCGCGTGGCTGGCGCGCGCGGTGGGGGCGCCGGTGCGGGTGCAGTGGACGCGCGAGGACGACCTGCGGAACGGCTACCTCCATTCGTGCGCCGCGCACCGGCTGGAGGCGGCGCTGGATGGCGCGGGGAAGGTGACCGCGTGGCTGCACCGCAGCGCGTACCCGGCCATTGGCGCCACCTTTGCCCCCGGGGTGAAGGGGGCCGAGCCCGATGAGCTGACCAACGGCGCCAGCGACGTGCCGTGGGAGGTGCCCAACCTGCGGGTGGAGGTGGGGGAGGCGCCGGCGCACACGCGGATTGGCTGGTTCCGCAGCGTGAACGCCATCCATCATGGCTTTGCGATCGGGTCGTTCGTGGACCAGCTGGCGCGCGCGGCCAAGCGCGACAGCGCGGCGTTCCTGTTGGATCTCATCGGCGCGCCGCGCACGGTGGACCTGTCCACCGCCGGGCTGGTGAAGCCGGCCAGCAACTACGGCGCCAGCTGGGCGGACCATCCATTGGACACCGCGCGTGCGCGGCGCGTGGTGGAGCTGGCGGTGGAGCGGAGCGGGTGGCGCGATGGCGCGCTCCCGCGCGGGCGCGGGCGGGGGATCGCGATGCACCGCAGCTTCCTCACCTACGTGGCGGTGGTGGCCGAGGTGGAGGTGCTGCCTGACGGGACGGTGCGGTGCCCGCGGGCCACGATGGCGGTGGACGCGGGCTTCATTGCCAACCCCGACCGGGCGCGCGCGCAGATGGAGGGGGCGTTCATCATGGCGATGAGCAATGTGCTGCACAGCCAGGTGACCTTTGCCGGCGGTCGCGTCACCCAGTCCAACTTCCGCGACTACGAGCTCACGCGGCTGCGTGCGGCGCCCAGGCAGCTGGACGTGGTGCTGGTGCCCAGCGAGGGGAAGCCCGGGGGGATTGGCGAACCCGGGGTGCCCCCCAGCTGCGGGGCGATTGCCAACGCGATTGCCGCGGCCACGGGGGTGCGGGTGCGGTCGCTGCCGGTGGGGAAGCAGCTGGCGGGGTGGTCCACGCGCGCGGGGTGAGCGGCGGGGGTACCCGGTTGGCGGTGGTGTGACGGGGGGCCGGCGACTGTCCGGCCCCCCGACGCATTCAGCGCAACACCACGCGCGACTCGAGGTGCCGCTCCACCTCGGCGCGGGTGCGCCAGGCGTCGCGCATTTCCTGGCGGGCGAACAGCTCCAGCTGGTCGCCCCGATGCGGCGATCCCGGCTGCGATGCATTGCCGTAGGCCGTGAGCACCTTGGCCCGCACCGGCGATGAAAACTCGACGACCTGGTAGTACGTGTCCCCGAAGGTGATGGCCGCCTTCCCGTCGGCCTCCGGGGTGTACTGGGCCACGCGGAAGATGCCGAAGGGGTCGCCGGGGCCGCCGTTCCCCGGCAGGTCGTGGCCGGCGTGGCGCAGCCGCTTCACCTGGCCATACGGGACATCGAGCGCGCCGTGCGCCTGCACCGTGGCCCGCGCCGCGGCGCTCAGTGCCGTGACCGCGGCCGCGGGGTCGGCGAGTCCGTGGGGGGTGGTGAGTGCCGAGTCGAGCCGCCACGGGCTGGCGAACGGCTGCTGCCCCGGCCCGGGGATCCACCGGGTCACCCAGGCCTCGAAGAGGATGGCCCCGCGCGACTCGGCGTTGGCCGACCGATCCCACGCCGCCAGCACCGTGGCTGCCGCCCGCGCGTCGGCGTCGCCGCTGGTCCGCGCCGCGGTGAGCAGCGCGGGAAGGACGCGGTCGGCAAGCGCCATGCGCGACGCATGCTTGTACCGCACCAGCTCGTCGAAGGTGATGCTGGAGTCCGCCAGCTGCAGGAGCGCCGACTGCTGGGGGCGGAAGCTCATCATCCGGGGTGCCAGGTAGGGCGGGAAGCTGTCGGGGGCGAAGACCAGCGGCCAGGTGACCGTCCAGGGCGGATCGTTCGCGTTCTGGAGCCACCCGGTGGAGGGATCCAGCACGTGCGGCAGCTCGCGGTACGAGAGGTAGTCGGTCCAGACGAGGGCGGTGCTGTCGCCACGCACCGGGACGGACCAGGTTGCGATGTCGCCGCGGGCGCGGCGCGGCGTCTTGCCGCCGAAGAGGTAGTAGGTGTGGCCGTCGCCGCTGGCCGCCATGATGTTGAAGAACGGCACGTGCAGCCCCCGCACGATCTCCTCGAACGCGGCCATCGACGTGGCGCCCCCCATCGCCCACCACTGCTCCACGGCGCGGGGATCGTCGAGGCCGGCGACGCGCAGCGCGAAGGTGCCGGTGCTGTCCTCGCGGAACACGGGGCCATGCACCGACTCCCTGACCACAAGGGTGTCGGTGCGCACCGTGCCCGCGAGCCGGACCGTGAGCAGCTCGGTGCGCGTGGCATAGGGGCGCACGGCGCCGTCCAGCAGGTAGCCGGTGCCCGACGGCACGAGCCGGTAGACGTCGGCCGCGTCCTGCGTGTTCACCGTGTGCGACCACCCCACGTGGTCGTTGAAGCCGATGAGCGGCGACGGCATCCCCACCAGCGTGACGCCGGTGAAGTTGCGCCCCGGCGTGACGATGTGGGCCTCGTGGAAGAGGAACAGGTCCCGCCACGGGAGGTGCGGATTGCCCAGCAGCATCGGCCGCCCCGATGCCGACCGGCGGGCGGAGACCGCCCACATGTTGGACGCCGGCCGCGGCGCATTGGGCGGGTCATTGCGCGGGTCATTGCGCATCGTGCCCGGGAGCTCGACCTGACGACCGAGCATGAACAGGAAGTTGATGACCTTCTGCTCGTGGGCGAGCGCGTCCTCGGCGGTGATGGGGAGGACCACCTTGAGGGAATCGGGGATCGCCTCGGGGTGCTCCTTCACGTAGCGATTGGCGCCCGCCGCGAAGGCGGCGAGGTTGGCGCGCATGGCCGGGGAGAGCTGGCGATACCACGTCGCCGCCCGCGCCGGGATGCCCATGGTGCGCACGAAGCGGTCGCTGTCGAGGTGCGACGGCCCCCAGTACTCCGCGGCCCGTCCGCGCGCCTCGCCGTAGAGCTTGAGGATGAGGTTGCCATGGGAGGCCATCTGCGCGTAGCCGTAGCCGAGGAAGGCGTCGGCATCGGAGGCGGCGTAGATGTGGGGGACCCCGTAGCGGTCCCAGAGGATCTCCGTGGCCGCGACGCCGGCGGGGGAGGGCGACGTGCAGCCGGCCAGGAGGGCGGCAAGCGCGGGCAGGAGCCCGGCGACGACGGCCGCGCCCCTGCGACGCCCGGGGAGGTGGCGCCGGTGGCGTTCCCTGTCCGCAGGGGCCTGCAGCGTCACCGTCCCCCCGACACGCTGCGCCACGACGGGCAGTGCGGCCCCAGGTCGGCGCGGCTGCGCGGGGGGAGCGTGTCGGTGCGGGGGAGCGTGTCGGCGACGGCCATGAGCTCCAGGTCGAAGATCAGGTCGGCGAAGGGCGGGATGTACGGCGGGCGCCCGGGGGCGCCGTAGCCCAGCTGCGAGGGGATGAACAGGCGGCGCTTCCCTCCCACCTTCATGCCGTCCAGCCCGCCCGCGTCCCACCCCGGCCGCACCTGCCGCGCGCCGTAGGCAAAGCTGATGGGCTCGCGCGGCTGGCCGTCGGGGAGCGTGTCGTGCGACGAGTCGAACTGGCTGCCGTCGGTGAGCCAGCCGGTGTAGTGCAGGTACAGGCACTTGGCGGGCTCCACCGCCGCGCCGCGCCCTTCGGCCACCTCGAGGGCGCGCAGTGTGTACAGCACGCGCGGCGTGCCGGCCGCGGGAGGAATGGCGGCCGGCAGCCGAAGCGACGGGGCGCAGGCGCCCGCGACCAGCGCCGTGAGGGCTGCGAAGGGGACCAGCGATGCGAGACGCATGGGGGGTGGTGCGTGAGGGGGTGAATGCGAGCCCCGGCGGGAGCGCCGCGGCGGTCGCCCTGCCGATGCCGCTATTGCGCCGCGATGCCCGCGCGCCCGCCGCGCAGCACGTACTTCTGGATCTTGCCGGTGGCCGTCTTGGGGAGCTCGGCCACCAGGGAGAACCCCTTGGGGACCTTGAATCCGGCCAGCTGCTCGCGGGCGAAGGCGCGCAGCGCCTCGTCGGTGGCAGCGGCGCCGGGGCGCAGCACCACGAAGGCGTGCGGCACCTCGCCCCACTGGTCGTGCGGCACCCCCACCACGGCCACCTCCAGCACCGCCGGATGGCGGAGGAGCACCCCCTCCACCTCGATGGAGGAGATGTTCTCGCCGCCGCTGATGATGACGTCCTTGAGGCGGTCGCGGATCTCGATGTAGCCGTCGGGGTGCACCACCGCGGCGTCCCCCGAGTGGAACCACCCGCCCGCGAGCGCGCGCGCGGTGGCCTCGGGATCGTTGTAGTACCCCGCCATCACCACGTTGCCGCGCACCACGATCTCCCCCACGGTGGCGCCATCGCGCGGCACGGGGACGCCGGCGTCATCCACCACCTGCACCTCGCCGGAGGTGACCAGCTCCACCCCCTGCCGTGCCTTGCGCCGCGCGCGCTCGGCGGGCGCGAGCCCCTGGTCCTCGAGGCGCGGCTCGCACACCGTGATCAGCGGGGCGGTCTCGGTGAGGCCGTACACGTGCGTGATGGTCCATCCCAGCTCCTCCTCCACCCGCTCGATGGTGGCGGCGGCGGGGGGCGCGCCGGCGGTCAGCACCCGCACGCCGCGCGGGGCCTCCGCGCGCAGCTCGGCGGGGGCGTTGGCCACGGTGATGAGCACCGTGGGGGCCGCGCACAGCACCGTCACGCGCTCGCGCGCCCCGGTGCCGAACACCCCGGCGGCGTCCACCTTGCGCAGGCACACGTGCGTTCCCCCCACGGCGGTCACGATCCACGTGAAGGTCCACCCGTTGGCGTGGAACATGGGGAGCGTCCACAGGTACCGGTCGGCGCTGGTCATGGGGTGGTGGACCAGCGTGCCCACGGCGTTCACCCACACGTTGCGGTGCGTGACCATGACCCCCTTGGGGCGCGAGGTGGTCCCGCTGGTGTAGTTGATGGCGATGAGGTCGCGCTCGGCGACGGCGGGGCGCGCCACGTGGGGTTCGGCCGCCGCCAGCAGCGCCTCGTATTCCAGGCACCCTTGGGCCGTTCCCTCCAGCGCCACCACGTGCTCCACGTGCGGGAGTTCGTGGCGGATGGCTGTCACCTGCGGCAGGTAGTCCTCGTGCACGCACACCACGCGGCTGCCGCTGTGGGTGATCATGTACGCCCAGTCGGAGGGGAGCAGGCGGTAGTTGAGGGGCACGATGACCGCACCGATCTGGGGCACCGCGTAGTACCCCTCCAGGTGCGCGTGCGTGTTGGGGGCGATGTACGCCACCCGGTCGCCGGGTCCCACCCCCAGGCGCTGCAGCGCGTGCGACCAGCGGTCGACGCGCTCGAAGAACTGCGCGTAGGTGAAGCGGCGGTCGCCGTCGACCACCGCCTCGCGGTGCGCATGGAGGGCGCGCGCGCGGCGGGCGAACTCCAGGGGGGAGAGGGGCGTTTCCATGGGGGGAGCGGGACGGGTGGGGCGGGGGCGGTCAGTCGATCTGCCGCTCCCCCGACCCCATGAGGAGGTAGACCACCGCGCCCACCACCGAGATGGCCGCCGTGACGAGGAAGGGGGCGGCGTAGCCGCCGGTGCGCTCCACCAGCCAACCGGTGACGTACACGCCGACGATGCCGGGGATGGTCCCCGCGGTGTTGCTGATCCCCCAGATGACGTCGGCGTAGCGCGGGGCGATGTCGAGGCTGTTGGCGCCGAAGCCGGCGAGGCAGCAGGCCAGGGTGCCGGCCGCGCCGCACATGAGCAGCGCGGCGACCGTGGCCGAGGGGGCCAGCGGCATCACCGCCAGGAAGGCGGCGCCCCCCAGCAGCCCGGTGCACTGCAGGCGCCGGCGCACCACGGTGGCGGAGACGCCGGCCGTGAGCAGGCGATCGGCCCACGCGCCGCCCACGTTGGCCATGACGAACGACGCCAGCCAGGGGGCCGCCGACAGGAGCCCGGCGCTGGCCAGCGAGACGTTGAAGGTGGTCTTGAAGTACGAGGGCAGCCAGGCCAGCAGCACGTACAGCGACCAGTTGTGGCAGAAGTGGTTGATGATGATGGCCCACACGGCTGGGGCACGGAGCAGGCGCCCCCAGGGGACGCTGCGGGGCGCCCCGTCGTCGGCGTCGCCCACCGCATCGGCCACCGCCGGGTCACGCCCCTCGCGCACCAGCCCGTACCACGCCACCGCCCACACGAACCCCAGGGCCCCGAACAGGTAGAAGGCCATGGGCCAGCCATGGTCGCGGATGATCCACCCGGTGACCGGGAGCGCGAAGACGGTGCCCATGGCCAGCCCGCTGCTGAAGAGGGCCACGGCGCGGGAGCGACGCTCGGGGGGGACCCACCGCCCCAGCATGTTGAAGGAGCCCGGGAACACCGCGGCCTCGCCGATGCCCAGCGCGATGCGCGCCGCGATGAGGACGGGGAGGGAGATGCGCGCCGCGATGGGGGTGAGCAGGGTGAACAGCGACCACCAGATGACCGCCGCCCCCAGCACGCGACGCCCGCCGTAGCGGTTGGTCAGCCATCCGGCGCCGACTTGCAGCAGCAGGTACCCCACGAAGAACGACGACAGCACCAGCCCCTTCACGGACTCGGTCCACCCCAGCTCCTGCTGCATGGGGATGGCGGCCACCGACAGGTTGCTGCGGTCGAGGTAGGAGATGAAGACCGCGGCGAAGCAGAGGAGCACCACCGTCTGGTACGTGGGCCAGCGGCCCGCCGGGGATGTGGAGGGGGCCGTCATGTCAGGGGGCCCGCCGGGTGAGGGTGACGTCCGCGTGCCGCGTGAGCCGTTGCGGATCCATGGACTGTCCCCGCAGGACGTTCCCGAAGAAGCCCAGCACGGCGTCGTTCATGATGGCGTGCATGCGCGCGGGTTCGATGCCGCCGAGCATCCCCACCCTGGCGGGGAGCGGGGAGAACCAGCCGAAGTCGGTGAAGTCCAGGTGCTGCGTGCGGGCCACCGTCATGGACCACGCCGGGGCGGTGGCCCGCTGGAAGAACAGCGTGTGCATCTCGCGGTTGGGGGCGCCGGTCACGAAGAAGAAGGGGCGCGGCATGGGGACGGTGGTTGCCGCCTCGCCAAAGGTGAGGCCGTCGAGGTTCATCCCCCCCGCGCACCGCGCATCGATGGTGCAGAAGGTGGCGGCGGTGGCGCCGCCGAAGGACATGCCGAAGATCCCGACCTGGTCGGTGGCCAGGCGGCCGGTGAAGAGCGAGTCGGCGGCCCCCGGGGCCCCGCGGCGCGTCAGCTCGTCCAGCACGAAGCGGGTGTCGGCGGTCCAGCGGTCCATGGACGGGCCCAGGTCGCGGACCGCGTGTGCGTCGCGGATGACCTGGACGAGGGCGGCGGTGTCGCGCTCGGTCCCCAGGCGGGCGAAGGTGGCCATGATGCGCGCGCTGTCGGCGCCCGCGGGCAGCGGCGGCTCGGGGACGGCGGCGGCCACGCGGCCGTCAGGGAGGCGGGTGGCCAGCGATTCCCAGGGGTGCAGGATGCTGGCCACGACGTAGCCGTGCGAGGCGAGCGCCTCCATCTGCCCGGTGTTCTGCGCCTCGTAGCCGATGCCGTAGCCGTGGGAGAAGAGCACCACGGGCCAGCGCGCCTCGCGGGTGCTGAGCGGGGCGTCGGGGTGGCTGTGGGTGGGGGTGCTGGCCAGGTGGTCCAGCACGAAGCGGGGGACGCCCAGCGCGCCGGCCAGGGCGCGCGCGCGCTCGCGGGTGAAGAGCGGTAGCGCCGCCCCCGCGGCGGAATCGGCGGGGTACCAGACGCGCACCAGCAGCGTGCGCCGGTCCCCGGGTTCCGCGGTGAGGTCTTCCGCGCGGGTGGTGTCGGTGAGCGCCAGGTCGCGCGTGCCGATGGCAAAGGGCCCGTCGGGGCGCGGGAGCGAGACCAGGGGAAAGGCCCAGGCCAGCGCGCCCCCGGCGGCCAGGGGGACGATTCCCCCGAGGCCCGCCAGGCGGCGCATCCACACCCGGTCTCGGCTTCGCGGGTTGGCGCCCAGCGCGGTCAGCAGGGCCAGCCCGTACAGCGGGATGAAGAACGGGCGGAAGGCGACGGCCAGATGCGCACCGGCCACCACGAGGGCCAGGGTGGGCAGGTGGCGCCACCCGCCGGGGAGCGGGTGCCGCGGGAGGAACACCGCGAGCGCCGCGACGGCGACGACGAGGAGGGCGACGATGTCGACGGGGCGCATGGCGGCGGGGTGCGGGCGCGAGACGTCCGAGGTGGCAGCGGGGATCCGGGCCAGTATACCGCGCGGACGGCGCGGGCGACATCACGAGCGATCCCACCAGCGATCCCACCAGCGACCTCACGGGCGACCTGACGAGGAACCTGAGGGCCGCACCCGGCGCCGGCGCGACCCGGCGCTACCTGTCCAGCTTCCCCGCCACCACCCGCACGCAGCTGTCCCAGTCCACCACGCCCTGCGCCTCGTCGATGTCCAGGACGAGGTCGAACTGGTCCTCGATGGCGCCCACCAGCGTGACCTGCGCCATGGAATCCCAGGCGCTCCACCCCGGGCGCGCCACCCCCGCCACGCTCACGTCGTCGGGGACGCGCACGCAGTAGCGGAACAGCGCCTCCAGCTCCTCCCGCTGCGCCCCGGTCATGCGGTGGCGTCCCGCAACGCGCGCATCATGTGCTCCGCCAGTTCGTCGCGGCTGTCGCGCCGCGTGAAGGTGTGGTCGGCGGCGGCCATGGTATGCACGCGCACCGTGCGCGGCGCGGGCCCCTCCGACAGCAGTGCCCCCGCCTCCAGCCGGATGGCCTGCACCCCGGGCTCGTGCGGATGGGTGATGAGGGCGATCCGGGTGCGCGCGTCCAGCAGCCAGCGCAGGTCGCGCACCAGCTGCGGGGGCGGCACCACCCCCAGCCGGCGCCCGACGTCCACCGCGCGCCGCGACCCCCACCGCGCGGTGGCGCGCATGGCGCGGGCCCCTACCCGCCACACGCGCCGCGGATTGGCCAGCAGCGCCAGCCACTGGCGCCGGTCGCGGTGCCCCGACTGCAGCCACTGCGCATCAGCGCCCGGGCGCGCGGCGGCGGGCAGGAGGATGTCATCGCCCGGCCGGAAGTACAGGGTGAGCGGATTGAGGAGGATGAGTCCCCGCACGCTCCCCGCCCCCGCGGCCAGCGCGGTCTTGTACGCGTTGCGCGCCCCCGAGCAGAGGCCGGCCAGCACCAGGCGCCCCCCCGCCCCCCGCGCCAGCGGTGCCAGCACGCGCCACAGCATGGGGCCCACGTCGGCGGGGTAGGGGTGATGGGTCTCCCGCGCCACCGCGCGCGACGACTCCCCCAGCCCGGGGATGTCCAGTCGCAGGGCGGTCCACCCCTCCTGCGCCGCCCGGCGGCACAGCTGCGGGTGCATGCCGTTGGGCCCCACATGGTGCGCCGAGCCGGCGTTGAGCAGCACGAACAGCGGGCGCGGGGCGGGCGCGTCGGTAACCGGCTCGGTGAGGATGCCGAAGGCCCGCCGCTCACCGGTCCCAAGCCACACGGGGCGCTCGCGCCACGCCCCGCCGTCCAGCTGCGCGGTGAGCACGGGGGGCGCGGTGGGCTCCGCGGGGAGCTCCTCCGCCTCGTCGCCGTCGGCCGCGGCGGGATCGCCGTGACCGCCCACCCGCTCGGGAAAGGCCGTCATCAGCCACGTCACGATGGCCGCCACGTCGCCTTCGGGGACCTGCATCAGCTCGGCCTGCCGCATCATCTCGGGACGCCCACCCAGCGCCACCTCCCGCACCTCCGCCCCCGCCGACAGCAGCCGCTCGGCGAGCCGGGGATTGGGGGGGAGCCCCTGCTCATGGATGAGGAACGCCGCGCGCGGCTGCACGCCCAGCCCCCCCACGACGTCCAGCGCGCCCAGCCCCTCCTGCGTGGCCGCGCTCATGCTGTAGCCACCCGCCTCCAGGTGCGTGCCGTCGGTGGGGGGGAGCGCCAGCGCCGCGTCCAGCCGCTGCAGGTCGCGCACGAAGGCGCTGCCGCGCAGCACGGGATACCAGCACACCAGCCCCTCCACCGGCGGCAGCGCGGGGTGCGCCAGCAGCAGCGTGGAGGAGCGGAGGGTGACCAGCACCACGCGCTCCACGTCTGCCATGGCGCGGGCCACGCCGAGTGCGGTGGTCACCGCGTCCTGCCACCGCGGCACGGCGTCGGCGTCGCGCGGCACGTCGGTGGCGTCGCCGTAGCCGGGGTGGTCGTAGCGCACCACCGGATACCCCGCCCGCGCCAGGCGGCGCGCCAGGTGGCGCACGGCGCGGTGGCTGTGCAGGTACTCGGGGCCCAAGGGCGGCACGAGCACCACCGCCGTGGTGCGGGGTGCGGCTAGCGGCGGGTGCGTCCACCCGAAGATCGCGCCGCCCTGGGTGGGCCACCACTGCGGGATGGCGTTCATGCACCCACCGCCACGCGGCGCGCCGCGGGTTCGTGCGCGGGCTCGCGCGCGGGTTCGTGCGCGGGTTCGTGCGCGGGTTCGTGCGCGAGATCCTGCGCGGGATCCACGGGCGCCTCCTCGAGGCGCACCCACGGCGCCTGCGTGCGGCCGGCGACGGCCAGCTGCGCCGGGACGATCGCCACCTCCACCCCGCCAGGCGCCTCGGCCTCCTGCGGCTCCGCCGTCACCCCAAGCTGCCGCAGGAACGTCTCCACCGGGGCGTTGCGCCCGGTGGCGCGGTACACGAGCCGCAGCGGCGCGCCCGACGGCAGCCACGGGGCCAGCTGCCCCCCCAGCCAGCCGGCAAAGGCGCACTCCACCCCGCGCTGCAGCACGCGGCAGGACATGACCAGCGACGTCACGCGGCCGTCGGCCTCCACCACGCACGCCAGCACCTCGCCGTGCGAGCCGTGGCGATCCTCCAGCGTGCCCACGAAGAGGCGCCCCCCCTGCGCCAACACGCGGTCCACCTCGTGGGCGGTGCGCCGCACGCCGTTGAGGGTGAACTGGTTGGTCTTGTTGATGAGCTGCACCGCGCGTTCGCGGCCGCCCCCCTCCCCCAGCCGCCGTTCCGCCACCACCAGCCGCATCTCCAGCGCGTGCAGGAACCGGGGGAGCGCGTCGGGGTCGCCCCCCGCGGGCGCCGCCGACGCCAGCCGCTGGCGATAGAGCGCGGTGCGGTGGCGGTCCTCGTGCGTGGTCACCGTGGCCGGGAACAGGTCGCGCAGCGCCTGCAGGAACGCCGGCAGCGCATCCACCGTGTCGGGGAACGGCAGCGTGCGCACCTCGGGGAGCGCGCCCGCCACCTCGGCCAGCTCCACGGGGTTGTCGTCGACGAACACGACGGCGTCCAGCCCCAGCGCCAGCTGCTGCGCCAGCGCGCGGATGCGCGCCGACTTGGCGCCGTACCCCGCGCACACGGCCACGAAATCCTCCTCGCGCAGCACGCTGCCCGGCAGCCGGAAGGGCGCACGCGCCAGATCCTCGTCGTTGCGGCTGGCCACGGCCAGCAGCACGCCCTGCGTGCGCAGGCGCCGCAGCAGCGTCTGGTACACGAAGTGGGGATACCCCGCGCCGTCGGCGTCGCGGCGCACGCCTTCGGGGCCGTCCTCGCCCACCACGCCGCGCCACATGACGCCATCCAGGTCGGTCACCAGCAGCTTGCGCGGCGGCGCGTCGGCAGGCGGCTGCGCGCGGCGGAGGCATGCGGCCACCAGCTGCGCGGCCACATCGCTGCAGGCGGCGGCGGCCACCGGGGTGCCATGCGCGAGGTAGCTGGTGAGCGAGAACGCCTCGGGCGGCAGCAGCGCCGCCCCCACGCGCAGCACCACGGCGTGGAGCTGCGCGTCCAGTCGCTCCTGCGCCTGCCGGGTGGCGGCCACCGGGGGGAGCGCGGCGGGGAGGTAGCAGAGGGGCACCCCCTGCGCCGCGAGCGGGGCCAGCAGCCGCTCGGCGTCGTCCAGCGCGGCGGTGACGGAGGCCTCGTCCAGGTGGTCGGCGGGGAGCCCCGTGCGCCAGTCCAGCGCCGGCAGCAGGTCCCAGGGGAGCAGCAGCAGCAGGTCGCGGGCGGGGTCGGCCTGCCCCGCGCGGAGCCACTGCTGCAGGGTGCCGAAGGGGAGCGTCTCCAGCTCCGCGCGCCAGCCGTGCCGCGCCAGGTGGGCGCGGAGGTAGAGGTCCAGCGGCGCGAGGGTGCCGGAGAGGGCCACGCGCAGCGGGAACGCGGGGAGGTGCGCCGCGCGATCCACCAGCTGGCGGGCTTCGAGAAACTTCATCGGGGCGCGCCCGGCCGGCCGGTGGCGCGGATGGGGACGCGGATGCGCGTGGTCTCCCAGTCGATGAGCAGCTCGGTGGTGGCCTCGTCGCGTCGCTGCGCCGACATGGTCAGCTGCTCGACGAAGGGGATGGTGTCGGCGGCCACGGGGGCGCGTCCCACCTCCTGGCGCCGCACCTTGTCGCTGTAGGCGCTGGTGTAGCGCTTGCCGTCGGGGCCCGTTTCGTCGGCGGTGATCCCCCACTGCGTGATGGAGCGGTTGACGATGAGGCGGAACGCCGAGGGGCTGGGGACCGAGTAGAGCGCGTAGCTCCCCGGGGGGACGGCGAGGCCGGCGATCTCCGAGGGGACGGTGAGGTGGAGCATCGTGGGCTCGTTGGCGCCGGTGCGCCAGAGCGTGTCGTAGGGCACGATGCCGCCGAACACCGTGCGGCCGCGCGCGGCGGGGCGCCCGTAGCAGACGCGCGCCTCCCCTTCGCCCACGGCGAAGGAGACCGAGTCCAGCGGGCTGGGGCGGCCGGCCAGCTCCTCCCGAGTGGCGTTGGTGCGGCACGCCAGGCGCACCTCGGCGGGGCGGCATCCGGCGGTGGCCAGCAGCAGGCTCCAGAGGGTGAGCAGGCGGGGGCGCATGGGGCGTGCGGGGGGGAGGAAGGCGGGCGCAGGTGGGGAGGGGATATGCCGCAGTAGTAGACGACTGCGGCGGCGGCAGGGCACGCCGGGGGGGTGAAGGCCGGAAACGACACGGGGCGCCCCCCCGGAAGGGGGCGCCCCGTGAGGCCCCGGCGCGAAGGGCCGGGGGGTGACGCCTTACTTGCTGGCCGCCGCCAGCCGCCGGATCTCGCCGGCCATGGTGCGCACCCGCGCCGCGTCCTTGGCGGTGCGGGCGTCACCATCCACCTGCGCCGCGAGGGTGGTGAGGGCCGCTGCGCGCGCCACGCCCTTCTTCATCTCCGCCAGGTCCAGCGCCGCGGCGATGGCCGTGGTGCGCTCGGCGGCCAGGCCGCTGCCGCGCACCAGCTGGTCCAGGTAGCTGCGCACCACCACGAAGGCGGGGGGCCAGGTCATGCGGGGCTGGCTCTGCGGGTTGTACTCGGAGAACTGCACCAGCTTGGCGGCGGCGATCTCGTTGGCCGAGAGCTGCGCGCTGGGGACGAGCTCCAGGATGTCCAGCCCGCGGTCCATCTCGGAGGAGACGATGAGGCCGTTCCAGTAGTACGCGCCCCACGAGCCGCCGATGGTGAGCCCGCCGCCGCGCGTGGCCAGCGTGCTCCCCTCCATCGGCGCCGGCACGTCCACCGGGCGCGGCGGGTTGATGGCGCCGCGGTCGAAGTAGCCGATCTCGAAGGCGTTGTCCGGGTCGGTGAAGTCCATGATGTTCACGCCCCCCTGGTACCACCCCTGCACGTACAGGTCGCGCCCCGGCACCGGGATGAGGCCGCCGTTGTGCGACACGCAGTTCTCCTCCGCGGCCTGCGCGGCGGGGAGCTTGAAGTAGGCGCGCTGCTTCTGCCGCTTCTTCGCGTCCAGCGTGATGACCGTGTTGCCGCCCAGCTCGATCATGCTGGAGGCCTGGCACATCGGGCCCGTGCCGCCGCCCCACTCGTCGGTCTGGATCAGCTTCATCCCGTCGTTGCTGAACGCCGCGGTGTGCCGCCCCTGGAAGTTGTTGCTGTCGGCCAGCGCGTCGATGCGGAACGGCTTCTCGGGGTTGGAGATGTCCACCAGGATGGAGTGGGTGGAGCAGGAGGCGGCGAGGAGCCCCTTGGCGGGGTAGGCCGTCACGTCATGGCAGTTGCGCGGCCCCTCGGGCATCTCGGGGTCGCGGGCCGGGCGGGCGCGGGCGGCGCCGGCGCGGCGCGGGTCCACCGGCGCGCAGAACTGCTTGCACTCGCCCCCGCCATCGAGGCCGGTGAAGATGCGGGCGCCGGGGATCACGCGCGCATTCTCGGGGCGGTTGAGCTCGACCTTGATGATGTCCAGCTGGAAGAGCGAGTTGGTGGGATCGGCGGGGTCGGTGCCGTTCCTGCAGCCGGCCAGCTCCGTCTCCGGGCGCGCGGCCTGCTGCCCCGACACGTACAGGTAGATGACGTTGGGGTCGGTGGGGCTGGGGACCACGGTGTGCGTGTGCGAGCCCTTGCAGGTCTGCACGTTCTTCACCAGCCGCGGCGCCTTGGAGTTGCTCACGTCGAAGATGCGCACGCCGGCCATGTGGTCCTTGGGGTCCTGCACGCCGCCGTCGCCGCAGTCGTTGCGGTTCCCCGCGCCCTCGGCCGACAGGAACAGCAGGGTGCCCCAGATGGTGGGGTCCCCCTGCGAGGTGATGCAGCGGGTGGCCGACGCCAGCACCGGCTTGGCGGGGTCGGTGATGTCCCAGATGGTGAAGCCGGCGAAGTTGGCCTGGTAGATGTAGTGCGTGCCGAAGGCCAGGTCGGAGTTGACGAAGGTGAGCCCGCGCGCCGTGTCGAACGCCGGCGGCTTGGGGGTGGTGGACACCATCCGCATGTTGCTGATGGCCACGCCCGCGTCGAAGCGCCCGGGCTTGAGGGTGGTGCGGGGGTCCTTGTTGGTGGGGTACGTCTGGGCGTGCGCCGCCAGGGGCGCGAGCGCCGCGGCGGCCAGGAGGGTCAGGGCGCGCAGGGCACGCATGGGGTCAGGCTCCGGTGAGGGGAAGGGGGAACGCGGGACGGGGGAGCGCGGGGCTCACCCCGGAGGGAGCTGCGCGAGCAGGCGCCGCATGATGCCGATCTCGGCGGTCTGCGTGGTGGCGACGTCGTTGGCGAAGACATTGGCGTCCACTTCCTGCCCGGCGCCCGGGGTCTTGAACAGCTCGTCCACCATCTTGATGGCGCCGGCGTGGTGCTTGATCATCCCCACGAGGAAGAGGCGGTCGAAGGCGGTGCCGCGCGCGGCGGTCAGCGCGGCCATCTCCGCGTCGTCCAGCATGCCGTCCATGCGCATGCCGCGCCACGAGCTGGTGTCGGGGGCGAACTGGTCGTGGCGGCGCAGCCAGTCCTGCATGATGAGGATCTCGGGGATCTGCGACTGGTCGATCTTGCGCGACAGCTTGAGCACCTGCGGGTTGGCGCCGTTGGACTCGGCCAGGCGCGACATGACGATGGCCTGCGCGTGGTGCGCGATCATCCCCTGCATGAACTGCACGTCGGCCTTGGTGTAGCGGGCGCCCGGGGGGATGACGATCTCGGGGCCCATGGCGTGGTGCGCGTGGTCACCGTGCTGGGCGGCCGCGGGGACGGCGGCGCCGGCCAGCAGGGCCAGGAGTGCGAGGGCGAGGCGGGGGAGGCGGGGGCTCATGGCGAGGGGGTCGGATGCGGGGCGGCCGGGGGCACGACGGGCGCGCGGATCCTGAGACGTTACGGCGCGGGGGGCTGGCGCACCAGCGTGCGGCGGCGGGCGCGGCTTGCTCTCGCTTGGGCGGCGGCACAGGTTGGTCGCGGCGGTGGCCCTTCGGTCACCGCGTTGGCCCCCCTTTTGGAGGTGGTGATGCGCCGCACCGTCCTGACCCACCGGGGGATGCCCCCGGCCATCACGCTGGCGGCGCTGCTGGTCACCGGCGGGGCGCTGTCGGCGCAGCCCGCCGCCGCCGTCCCCGCCGCGTCGCTTGACTCGCTCTTTGCCCCGTTTGCCGACGGCACGTCCCCGGGGTGCGCCGTGGGGGCGTCGCGGGGCGGGGCCACGCTGCTGACGCGGGCGTACGGGCACGCCGACCTGGAGCGGGTGACGCCGCTCTCCCCGCGCTCGGTGTTCTACGCCGCGTCGGTGTCCAAGCAGTTCCAGGCGCTGGCGGTGCTGTTGCTGGAGCAGGACGGACGGCTGCGGCTGGACGACCCGGTGCGCCGGTACGTGCCCGAGCTCCCCGCGCACGCCGCGGCGATCACGCTGCGGCAGCTGCTCAACCACACCGGCGGGCTGCGCGACTACCTCATGTTGGCCAGCCTGGCGGGGCGCCCCGGGGATTACGTGATCACCGAGCGCGCCGTGCTGGAGGCGCTGGCGCGGCAGCGGCAGCTCAACTTCGCCCCCGGCAGCGAGCACCTGTACTCCAACTCGGGGTATGTGCTGCTGTCGCTGGTGGTGCAGCGGGTGTCGGGGCAGCGGCTGGACGACTTTGCGCGGGCGCGGATCTTCACGCCGCTGGGGATGGGGCAGACGCGCTTCCAGCACGACCACACCGCGCTGGTCCCAGGCCGCGCCAACGGGCATGTGCGCGAGGGGGGCGCGTGGCACCTGGCCAACAGCCTGCTGGACGTGGTGGGGGACGGCGGGTTGTACACCTCGGTGGAGGACCTGCTGCGGTGGGGCGCCGCGTTCGACCACCCCGCCTACGCGCCGCTGTTGCGCCGCATGGGGACGCCCGATTCGCTCGCCGACGGGCGCCCCATCGCCAACGGCTACGGCATGGGGCTGTCGCGCAGCACCCACCGCGGGGTGACGGTGGTGGCCCATGGCGGGGCGCTGGCGGGGTATCGCACGCACTTCCTGCACCTCCCGGGGGAGGGGTTGGCGGTGGCGGTGCTGTGCAACACGGCCACCGCCAACCCGTCGCGCCTGGCGACGCAGGTGATGGAGCGGCTGACCACGCAGGCGCTGGCGCCCCAGGCGCCGCCCGCGGCGGCCACGCTGGCGGTGGCTGCCCCGGTGCCCCCGGTTCCTGCCGCGTGGGCGCGCGCCGTGGCCGGCACGTACCACAGCGACGAGCTGGATGCGCGCTACCGGCTGGCGCTGGCGGGGGACACGCTCACGCTGACGGTGGGGGAGACGCCCCCGTTTGCGCTGGCCCTGCTGGGGGAGGACCGGGTGGGCGCCCGCGGCCTGGAGCTGACCCCGGTGCGTGACGGGGCGGGGCGGGTCACGGGGCTGCTGCTGGCGGCCGGGCGGGTGCGGGGGATGGTGCTGGGGCGGGAGCCCGACGCCGCGGGGCGGTGAGGATAGCTTTCGCCGGGTGGCTGTGCCCCTGATCCCCTCCTTCCCTTCCCCTCCCCCATGCGCCTCAAGGACACCCCCGACTACCACGACGCCGACCTCGTCCTCCGCCTGTACGACCTGCGCCGCGAGGCGGTCATGCGCGAGGCGCGCAAGGCGCTCATTGCCGGGTGGAACCCGGTCACGCTGGAGGAGTGTCTGGCCGTCACCGCGCCGGACCACCCGCTGAACGCGGCGTTCCGCCAGTGCTCCACCTACTGGGAGATGGCGTACGGGATGATCAAGCACGGCATCGTGCACGGCGACTACATGATGGAGAGCAACGGCGAGGGGCTGCTCATCTACTCGCGCGCAGAGCCGTGGCTTCCCCAGCTGCGCGAGAAGGCGGGGCCGTTCGCCTTTGCCAACGCCGAGTGGGTGGCCACGCACTGCGAGCGCGGGAAGGTGGTGGCCGCGCGGTTCCGTGCGCGCCAGCAGGCGGCGATGGCCAAGGCGGGGGCGTAGCCGCCGCGGGGCGCCGACCATGACGCCGCAGGAGGTGGCCGAGGCGTGCCGCGACGCCATGTGGCAGGGTGACCTGGCCTCGCAGGGGCTGGGGATGGCGGTGGTGGCGGTGGGCCCCGGCACCGCCACCGTGACCATGCCCGTGCGCGCGGAGATGCTGAACGGGCACGGCATGGCCCACGGGGGGCTGGTGGCCACGCTGGCCGACAGCGCCTTCGCCTTTGCCTGCAACGCCTACAACGAGGTGACCGTGGCCTCGGGGTTTGACGTGCACCTGCTGGCCGCGGCGCGGTTGGGCGACGTGCTCACCGCGCAGGCGGTGGAGGTGCACAAGGGGGGGCGCAGCGGCGTGTACGACGTGACCGTGACCAACCAGTGCGGCGAGCGGGTGGCGGCGTTTCGCGGGCGGTCGCGCACCATGAAGGGGACGCCGCTGGTGCCTGGGGTGCCGATGGGGGTGCAGGGGGCGGCGGGAGCATGACGGGGGGATCGCCGATGGCGCTGGAGCCCATTGAGCGGGCCAGCCGCGACGAGCTGGCCGCGCTGCAGCTCACGCGCCTGCGCGAGTCGCTGCAGCGCGCGTACGACCGCGTGCCGCACTACCGGCGCGCCTTCGACGCCGCCGGCGTGCACCCGTCCGAGTGCCGCACGCTGGCGGACCTCGCGCGCGTCCCCTTCACCACCAAGGCCGACCTGCGCGAGGGGTATCCGTTCGGGTTCCTGGCGGTGCCGCGCCCGCAGCTGGCGCGGGTGCATGCGTCGTCGGGGACCACGGGGCGTCCCACCGTGGTGGGGTACACCGCGGGGGACATCGACCGGTGGGCCGACCTGGTGGCGCGCAGCCTCCGCGCGGCGGGGGCGCGGGCGGGGGACCTGGTGCACGTGGCATACGGCTACGGGCTGTTCACCGGGGGGCTGGGGGCGCACTATGGCGCCGAGCGGCTGGGGTGCACCGTGGTGCCCATGGGGGGCGGGCAGACGGAGAAGCAGGTGCAGCTCCTCGAGGACTTCCGTCCCGACCTCATCATGGTGACCCCCAGCTACATGCAGGTGCTCATCGAGGAGGTGCGCCGGCAGGGGAAGGACCCGGCGGCGCTGTCGCTGCGCACGGGGGTGTTTGGCGCCGAGCCGTGGACCGAGGCGATGCGCCGCGACATCGAGCGGGCCGCGGGGATTGATGCGGTGGACATCTACGGGTTGTCGGAGGTGATGGGCCCCGGGGTGGCGTGCGAGTGCGTGGAGACCAAGGACGGGCCCGTGGTGTGGGAGGACCACTTCTACCCGGAGATCATCGATCCCGAGACCGGGGCGGTGCTCCCCGACGGGAGCGACGGGGAGCTGGTGTTCACCACGCTCACGCGCGAGGCGATGCCGCTGGTGCGCTACCGCACGCGCGACCTCACGCGGCTGCTCCCGCCCACGGCGCGGAGCATGCGGCGGCTGGGGCGCATCGGCGGGCGCAGCGACGACATGCTGATCATCCGCGGCGTGAACCTGTTTCCGTCGCAGGTGGAGGAGCTGGTGCTGCAGGTGCCGGCGCTGTCGGGGCAGTACCAGCTGGAGGTGTCGCGCGAGGGGCTGCTGGACCGGCTGCTGGTGCGGTGCGAGCTGCGGCCGGAGGCGGGCGGGGCCGATCGCGACGCGGTGGGCGCCGCGCTGCAGGGGCGGATCAAGACGCTGTGCGGCGTGACCGCGCGGGTGGAGGTGCTGCACCCCGGGGCGCTGGAGCGCTCGCAGGGGAAGGCGCGGCGGGTGGTGGACCGGCGCCCGCGGTAGCGCGTCGTCGTCACGATTGACTTCCCCCGGCGTCGGCGGGAGGTTGGACGCATGCGCCTCCTCGTCTCGCCGTGGCTGTGCGGTGCCCTGATCGCGGGCGCGGGGTGCGCCCCCCGCGCCGAGTCGCCCGCGCCGGCCAAGGGACCGCCGCCGGCGACCGCCACGCTCCAGGGGTGGTGCGGCAAGATCCCGCGCGCCGCGAACCGCGCGATGCCGCGGGCGCCGATTGCCAGCGACTGGTTTGACATCGTCGAGGCCGCGCCGGGGGTGTACGCCTTCCTCGAGCCGCAGCAGTTCCAGGAGGCGGTCTCGTATCTCATTGTGGGCACGCGGCAGGCGCTGCTCTTCGACACCGGGCTGGGGATGGTGCCGCTGCGCCCGCTGGTGGAGCGGCTCACGCGCCTTCCCGTCACGGTGCTCAACTCGCACACCCACTACGACCACGTGGGGGGCAACTGGGAGTTCGACCGCATCCTGGCGGTGGAGACGCCGTACACGCGGGCCAACATGGCGGGGTTCCCGCATGGCGAGCTGGCCACCGAGGTGGCGGCGGACGCCTTCTGCCGCGGCGCCCCCGCGGGGCTGGACACGGCGGCGTTCCGCACGCGCCCATGGAGCGCCACGGCGACCGTGCGCGACGGCGACCGCATCGACCTGGGGGGGCGCACCCTTGAGGTGCTGCACGTCCCCGGGCACACCCCCGACGCCACCGCGCTGCTGGACCGCGCCAACGGCCTCCTGTTCACCGGCGACTCGTACTACGACGGCGCCATTTGGCTGTTCGTGCCGGAGACCGACCTGGACGCGTACGACCGCTCCCTGGACCGCCTGGCCGCGCTGGCCCCCGCGCTGCGCCAGCTGCTCCCCGCGCACAACTCGGCGCGCGTGGCGCCCGACCGCCTGGCGGCGGCGCTGGACGCGGTGCGCACCGTGCGCGCGGGCCGCGTGGCCCCCGCGGTGCGCGAGTCGGGGGGGCGGCTGACGTTCACCATCGGCGGGGTGTCGATCCTCACCGCACAGCCGCTGCTGGACGGCCGCACCGGCGACCGTGCGCGCGGCGGGTCGGGGCTTACGGCGTGGCCCTGACCGGCGCTCGTCTCCCTGCCCTGTCCCGTTCGCGCGCCATGGCCACCCTCGCACCCGTGCCTCCCATGCCCCGGCCCGTTCCTCTCGTCCTGCTCACGGCGGCGCTGCTGGTGGCGCCCGTCCTGCCTGCCCAGCCGTCCGCGCCCCGCTTCGACCTGCTCATCCGCGGCGGCCGCGTCTTCGACGGCACGGGGAACCCCGCGTTCCCCGCCGACGTGGGGATTCGCGACGGGCGCATCGTGGTGGTGGGGCGGCTGCCCGGCGCCACCGCCACGCGGGTGGTGGAGGCCGCCGGCAAGCACGTGGCCCCCGGCTTCATCGACATCCACTCGCACGCCGACGACGGCGCCAGCATCCAGGGCGGGTTCCGCGACCAGGACCCGCGCTATCGGGCCGCCCCCAACCTGGTGACGCAAGGGGTCACCACCGTGGTGGTGAACCACGACGGCCGCTCCCCCTGGCCGATCGCCGAGCAGCGCGGCCTGCTGGAGCAGCGGGGGATCGGCCCCAACGCGCTGCTCATGGTGGGGCACGGCACCGTGCGGCAGCGGGTGATGGGGAACGACTTCCGCCGCGCCGCGCGCCCCGACGAGGTGGCGCGCATGCAGGAGCTGGTGCGCCAGGGGCTGCGCGAGGGGGCCATCGGGCTGTCGGCGGGGCTGGAGTACGTCCCGGGGCGGTGGAGCACCACCGACGAGGTGGCCGCGCTGGCGCGGGAGCTCGTCCCCGTTGACGGCGTGTACATCGCGCACCAGCGCGCCGAGGGGGGCGACCCCATGTGGTTCTGGCCCAGCCAGGACGCGCCCGGCGCGCCCACGCTGATGGATGCGGTGCAGGAGACCATCGACATCGGCGAGCGCACCGGCGCGCGCGTGGTGGCCTCGCACATCAAGGCCAAGGGGGAGCACTGGCGCGGCACCAGCCAGGCGATCGTGCAGCTCATCGAGCGCGCGCGCGCCCGCGGCGTGGACGTCTGGGCCGACCAGTACACCTACAACACCAGCGGCACCGACGGCAGCACGGTGCTGATCCCGGAGTGGGCCACGGCCTCCCCCACCGATGCGCGCGCGCCGCGCGGCACGCCGGCGAACCACACGGCCATGCTGCGGGCCACGCTGGCCGACAGCGCGCGCGGGGGGATGCTGCGCCGCGACATCGCGCACGAGATCCGGCGGCGCGGCGGCCCCGGGAGCGTGATGGTGTTCGACCACCCCGACACCACCTTCGTGGGGCGCACCCTCGAGGAGCTGGCCGCGCGGCGCGGCGTGCCGCCGGTCGAGATGGCGATCCTGCTGCAGCTGGAGGGGAACCCGGCCCGGCGCGGCGGCGGGCGGGTGCGCGGGTTCTCCATGGACGAGCAGGACATGGACCGCTTCGCGGCGCAGCCGTGGGTGGCCACCGCCAGCGACGCGGGCATTGCGCTGCCGCAGGACGGGCCCGCCACGCACGCGCGCTTCTACGGCACCTTTCCGCGCAAGCTCCGGCTGTATGCCATGGAGCGCGGCGCGCTGAGCGTGGAGAGTGCCATCCGCAGCATGACCTCGCTGCCGGCGCAGATCCTGGGGCTCAAGGACCGCGGGCAGCTGCGCGAGGGGATGGTGGCCGACGTGGTGGTGTTCGACCTGGGGACGATCCGCGACAAGGCCACCTTCTTTGCGCCGCACCAGTACGCGGAGGGGGTGGAGCTGGTGCTGGTGAACGGGGTGCCGGTGGCCGAGCGCGGGCAGCCCACCTGGGCGCTGCCGGGGAAGGTGCTGACGCGACCGGCGACGCCGTAGCGGGCTACCGGGCGGGGGCCGCCGCCACCAGCAGCCTGAGGACCTCCACGTACTCCTGGTGGGAGACGCTCTTCCCCGGGCGCGGCGCGGTCTTGTGCGCCACCACGAGGTCCAGCGCCGGCAGCACGGTAATGTGCTGTCCCACCGCCCCCAGCCCGGAGTACGCGCCCGCGAAGGCGCCCGTGTTGTCCTTTCCGTCCCACACCCACCACAGGTAGCCGTATCCCCACGGCCCGTCGCGCCGACGCGCGGGGTTCATCTCCCCCACCGGCGTGAGCGCCCGCGTGCTCTCGCGCACCCAGTCGGCGGGGACCAGCTGCCGGCCGTTCCACCGCCCCTCGCGCAGCATGAGATAGCCGATGCGCGCCATGTCGCGGGTGGACAGGTTGAAGTGGTAGGCGGGGTAGCGGGACTTCTTCAGGTCCCCCGACTTGCGGTGGGCGCTGCGGACGAAGTCGCGCATCCCCAGCGGGGCGGCCAGCCGCTCGGCGAAGGCGTCATAGAGGTCCACCCCCGTCTGCCGCTCGAAGGCGGCCCCCGCCGCGTTGAAGTCCCAGTTGCTGTACAGGTAGTACGTGCCGTGCGGCTGGGAGCCGCGCGGCGGCGCGCTGGCCAGGTCGTCGCCGTCGTTGGCCGCCGGGTGATACACGCCGCTGCGCGCCATGATCAGGTCGCGCGTGGTGGCCTGCTTCTCGGCGTCGGTGAGCCCCAGGTGGTCGTCCATCCCCATCTGCGCCAGCGTCCGCGAGAGGTCCACCTTCCCCTCGGCCGCATAGATGCCGTAGAGCATGGACAGGAGACTCTTGCGCACCGACGCCAGGTAGCTGACGGTGTCCACGTTGCCGTACTGGTACAGCACGCGCCCCCCCACCACGGCCATGAAGCCGGTGCTGGCCATGGTGGAGAGCTTCCGCTCCACGGCCGCCAGCCCCTCGCGCGACCACCCCACTGTGGCCGGCTCGGCGATGCGCGCCCAGGCGGTGTCCGGGTAGGTGGCGGCGGCGGTGACGGCCGGGGCGGCGGGGGCGCCGCCGGGGGTCCGGGGGGTGCAGGCGGCGGCACCGAGGGCGAGGAGGCACGCGAGGGGGCGGGCGAGGCGGGTCATGGCCGAAAAGCTACCGGTTGTCCCCGAGGATCGCCGTCACCCGCCGCCGGCGGGCACTTTCGGCGGGCTTCCGCCGTTCCCTTGCGTCCCTATTCCGGGACCCCCTTTCCCGAATTCCGAGCGTCCGACCCGTGCTGTCTTCCGTTTCCCGCCTGTTCGCGCTGTCCCTGCTGGCTGCGGCCCCCCTCCTGGCGCAGGCGGGCGGCCCCCCGACGGGGCGCCCGCCGATGGGGGGTCCCCCCATGGGTGGCCCCCCGGCCGCGCAGCTCCGCCCCGACTCGGCCACGCTGCAGGCGCAGGCCATCCGCGTCTTCCTGGACTGCCAGGGGCGCATCCGCGGCTGCGACCGCGACTTCATCGTGACCGAGGTGAACTTCGTCAACTGGATGCGCGACCGCTTCGACGCGGACGTGCAGGTGCTGGTGTCGGGGCTCACCAACGGCGGCGGCGGGACGGAGAACACCATCACCTTCATCGGGCGCCGCGCCTTCGAGGGGATGGCCGACACGCTGGTGCTCAACACCCTCCCCAACGATCCCGAGGACCGCATCCGCCGCGAGTTCGCGCGGGTGTTCAAGCTGGGGCTCACGCGCTACGTGGCGCGCTCCCCCATCGCCTCGCGGGTGCAGGTGGCGTACGTGGCCCCCTTCGGGCAGCAGCGGCAGCAGCCGTCGGCGGCCAGCCTGAAGGACAAGTGGAACCTCTGGACGTACTCCACCAACACCAACGCCTTCATCCGGGCCGAGGAGCGGCAGCAGTCGGTGAACGGCTCGCTGTCGCTGTCGGCCAACCGCGCCACCGAGCAGTGGAAGATCAACGTCTCGCTGAGCGGCAACATCAACACGCAGCGCTTCGAGATCAACGCCACCCCCACGCGCCCGGCGTTCACGGTCACCAACGACCAGCGCACCTACAACGCCAACGCGCTCGTCGTGCGGTCGCTGTCGCCGCACTGGTCGGCGGGGCTCAAGCTGGGGGCGGGGTACTCGGACTTCCTCAACCAGGACGCGGCGCTGCGGGCGCAGCCGGCGATCGAGTACAACGTGTTCCCGTGGAGCGAGCAGACGCGCCGGCAGCTGACGTTCCTGTACAACGTGGGCCCCAACCACTACGACTACCAGCGCACCACGGTGTTCAACAAGGACCGCGAGACGCGCTGGAGCCAGCAGGCCACGGCGTCGTACGTGGCGCGGCAGTCGTGGGGGTCCAGCAACGTGTCACTGGACTGGATCAACTACCTGCACGACTTCAACCGGCACGCGCTCACGCTGAGCGGCAACGTGGACCTGCGCCTCGGGCGCGGCTTCTCGCTGAACGTGGGCGGCTCGGCGGCGCGGGTGAACGACCAGATCTACCTGCCGCGCGCGGGGAACACCGAGGAGGAGATCCTGCTGCAGCGCCAGGCGCTGCAGACGGGGTTCCGGATCACCACCAACATCGGGATCCGCTACACCTTCGGGTCGATCTACAACACCATCGTGAACCAGCGCTTCAGCAGCCTCGGGGCCAGCGGCGGCCGGTTCGCGTTCTTCTTCTTCTGACGGCGACGGCGGGGCCGGGGCGCGGGTGCGCGCCGGCCGCCGCCCCGCGTCACCCGCGCGGCTCGCACACCACCGGCACGCCGGGCGACGGGCGCAGCGTCACCGCCGGCTGCGCCCGCACCGCCGCGGCGGGGACGGTCAGCCGGAAGCGCCACCGCTGCGCCAGCGTGGCCAGCAGCAGGATCCCCTCGGTCCAGGCGAACTGCTCGCCGATGCACACGCGGGTGCCGGCGCCGAAGGGGAAGTACGCCGCCTTGAGCTGCGGTTCGCTGCGCGGCGCCAGCCACCGGTCGGGATCGAAGCGCAGTGGATCGGTCCACCACCGGGGGTCGCGGTGCGTGACCCACGGGCTCACCACCACCTGCGTGCCCACGGGGATGGTGTGCCCGCCCAGCTCGATGGGGGTGACCACCTCGCGCGAGGTGGCGTAGGCCGGCGGCCGCAGCCGCATGGCCTCGCTGAACACCGCCCGCGTGTACGCCAGCGCCGGCAGGTCGGCAAAGGCCGGCGCGCGGGTGCCGCACACCGCGCGCACCTCCTCCGCCATGCGCGCGTCGGCCTCCGGGTGCTGCGCCAGGAACCACCAGCCCCACGCCAGCGCGTTGGCGGTGGTCTCGTGGCCGGCCAGGATGAGCGTCATCACCTCGTCGCGCAGCTGCCGGTCGGTCATCCCCGAGCCGTCCCCCTCGGTGTCGCGCGCGCCCATGAGCATGGACAGCAGGTCCCCCTCGTCGCCCGCGCCGCGCCGGTGCTGCGCGATGACGTCGAAGATGGCCGCGTCCAGCACGGGGATGGCGCGGCGGGCGCGCCGCATGGCCGGCAGCGGCCAGTCGTACAGGCGGTCGCCGATGAGGAGGAGCCACACCGAGAACGAGTCCAGCACGGCGGTGAGGGCGCGTCCCATGGCGGCGGCCTGCCCCTGCAGCTCCACGCCGAAGAGCGTGCGCCCCACGATGTCCAGCGTGAGGTGGTGCATGGCGCGCGCCATGTCGAGGCGCTCCCCCTCGCGCCAGCGCGCCGCCAGCGCCTGCGTGCACGCCACCATGATGTCGGCGTGGCGGGCGATCCGCTCGCGATGGAACGCCGGCTGCGCCAGGCGCCGCTGCCGCAGGTGGAACTCCCCCTCGCTGGTGAGCAGCCCGTTCCCCAGGATGCGCCGCGTGCGCTGCAGCCCCAGCCCCTTGCGGAGGCTGCGCGGGTGGCCGGTGAGCACCTCGCGCGCCAGCGCGGGGTGCTTGGCCAGCACCACGGTGCGTCCGGCGATGGTGCGCATGGCGGCCAGGTCGGGCGCCGAGTCGCCCAGCAGCTCGATGGAGCGCAGCAGGTTGGCCCGCGAGCGCACGAGGTGCTCCCCCGGGTAGCGGTTGGGGAGGGTGAGGGGGAGGGGGAGGGGGGCGCTCATGCGGAGGCGTCGAAAGTCATGACGGCGGTGGGGGGCGGCGGCGTGGGCACCCCGTGGTGGCATCCGGCGTTGGCCCCGCATGACCTCCACGGCACCGTCGTCCTCGGAACGTTCTCCCGCAACCTCGTCGGGGGCGACCTACGCCCGCAAGCGCCTCTGGCTGGGGATCACCGGGGTGGGGACCGCCGTGGTCGCGGCCACCGCGACGCTGGGGGTCGGCCTCCCGGCCCGCCTGCTGTCCGACGCCGCGTCGCAGCCGCTTGCGGAGGCGCTGGGCGCCCTGGCGCTGCCGCTGCTGGCGGTGGTGGGGCTGGGGCTGCCGTTCGACCTGCTGGGGGGCGCCGTGATCGTGCGCCATCGCGCGCCGCTGGGCGGCGTGCTGGTGCGCTGGGTGCGCGGCGTGGCGGTGCAGCTGGCGGTGTGGCTGCTGGCGGCCGCCCTGCTGCTGGTGGCCGCGCGCGCCGGCGGCGTCATGGCGGCCCTTGGGGCGGTGCTGCTGCTGCAGCTGGCGCTGGCCCAGGGGCGTGTGCCCATGGCGCGGCTGATCGCCCGGCTCCCGTGGGTGCCGGTGCCCCCGCGTGTCCGCCAGCTGGCCCAGCAGGCGGGGATCGCGCCGGAGCGCCTGCGGCTCGTGGAAGCGGATGACGAGGGGTTCGTGGGCGGATGGTCCGGGATTCGTCCGCGCACGCTGGTGGTCCCCGCCCAGTGGCTGTCGCTGCCCGACACCGCGTTGCTGGCGATCCTCCGGCGGCGGCAGCTGATCGCCGCCTCCGGGGCGCACCTGCGCGGCGTGCTGGGGGCGGTGGCGTGGAACACGCTGGGGGCGGCGGTGGTGATCGCGCTCACCGGCGCCCGGGTGGAGTCGGCGGCGGGGGTGCTGACCGTGGCGGCCGGGATGACGCTGTGGGCGTTTGCCGGCGTCCTGCTGCTCCCCACCCCGTCTCGCGCCGCGGTCTTCGCCGTGGATGCGCTGGCCGCGCGCGACGGCGCCGCGGCGCCGTTGGCGGAGGCGCTCTCGCCGCTGGATCGGTGGCAGGATGACGAGCCGCACCGGTCGCCCGGGGTGGAGGCGGTGTTCCACCCCGTTCCGGCGGTGGGGGTGCGTCTCGCGCGTCTCGGCGCGGGCGGCGGCGCGCCCGCGGAGCGGCCGGCGCACCTCCTGGCGCACCTCATGGCGCATCACCTCGCGCGGCATGCGCTGTGGCTGGGGTGGGGGACGCTGTCGCCCCTGTCGCGGCTGGTGCACTGCAATGTGGGGCGCCCCGTGCTGTGGGCGATGCTGCCGGGGGACTGACCGGCCTCCGGCCGCGCTTGTCGCGGCACGCGCGGGCTGTAGGATAGGGGACGCATCCGTCTCTCCAACCCGACCTGCCATGCCGTCGATGCCGCGCCTGCGCGTTCCCGCTGCTGCCGCCGCCCTGCTGGGCGCCACGCTGGTCCTGGCCGCGCCGCTGCGCGCGCAGCCCCCCGCCGCCCAGCCGCCGCGCCCCGCGCCGCTCACCCTCACCACCACCGCGTGGCCCGACGGGGGGGTGATCCCCGTCAAGTTCTCGCAGGCCGGCGAGCAGCTCTCCCCCGCGCTCAGCTGGAGCAACGTCCCTGCGGGGACGGTGAGCTTCGTGCTCAACATGATCGACCCCGACGTGGCCATCCAGCGCGGTACGCAGACGCAGCCGCACTGGATCGTGTGGAACATCCCCGGGACCGCCACCGGGCTCCCCGAGGGGATCCCCGCGGGCGCGCAGCTGGCGAATGGCGCGCGGCAGATCAGCGCGTCGGGGCTGCAGTATCGCGGCCCCGGCGCCGCGGCCACGGGCCCCATGCACCACTACACCTTCGAGCTGTACGCGTTGGACACCACCATCGACGTGACCGCCTCCACCAACCCGCAGCTGGTCCCCGCCGCGCTGGAGACGCGCGCCGCGGTGATGCAGGCCATGCAGGGGCATGTGCTGGGGAAGGCCGTCTACGTGGGGCTGTTCCGCCGCCCGCAGTAAGCCGCCGCGTCTCCTCCCTCTACCCGTTCCCGCCCATGCCGGTCGTTGCCCTGACGCTGCAGCTGGTGGCCATCACCCACGCCACCGTGGTGGACCCCGATGCGGCGCAGCCCCGCCGCGACCAGACCATCGTGGTGCGCGGCGCGCGCATCGAGGCGGTGGGGCCCAGCGCGTCCACCCCGGTGCCGCGCGGCGCGCGCGTGGTGGACGCCACCGGG
>JBEIJM010000008.1:0-41313 GCA_040380205.1 Gemmatimonadaceae bacterium | reverse complement strand
GAGCTGGTGGAACTGCTCGGCCGCTGCGCCCCCCCGTTGGATGTGCTGTTCGACCCGCCGGCCGTGGACCGCGAGGCGGCGCGCCGCGCGCTGGCCGAGCGCCCGGCGGTGGCGATTGTCATGGCCGCGCTGGCCGACGGCCCCGCGCTGCCGCTGCTGCGGGCGCTGCCGGCCGAGGCGCGACCCGGCGCCCTCATCGTCTGCTCCCCGCGCGAGGCGGACGCCGTGCGGGCCTTCGAGGTGCACGCCACCGACTTCCTGCTGCTCCCGACCTCCGCGCCGCGGGTGGCTGAGGCGCTGGCGCGGGCGCGGCAGCAGCTGCTGCAGAGCGAGCTGCTGCGCGCCGCCGACGAGCTGCAGCGCCTGTTGGGAGAGGGCGGGGCGCCCCCGGCCTGGCGCGGCGACGATGGGGGGACGCGCCGGCGGCGCGGCGGGGGGGGGGCGGGGACGCTGGTGGCCACCCAGCCGCGGCGGGTGACGGGGGCCCACCCTGATGAGGGGGTACTGGACCTGGCGGCGGACGGGGACGGGGCCGCGGTGGGGCACCCGCTGCGCGTGCTGGTCCGGGACGGGCGGCGCACCCGCTTCGTGCCGCTGGCCGAGGTGGACTGGTTCGAGGCCGATGGGAACTACATCGTCATCCATGCCGGGGGGGAGGCGCTCCGGACCCGGGGGACGATCGTGGCGGTGGAGCAGGCGCTGGACCCGCGGCAGTTCGTCCGGATCCACCGGCGCCGGGTGGTGAACATGGACCGGGTGCGGGAGCTGGTTCCCCTCCCCGGGGGGGATGGGCTGTTGACGCTGGGGGACGGGACGACGCTGCGCCTGTCGCGAACGTTCCGAGCGCGGGTGCGGTAGGGACGGGACGGGCGTCGGCGGCGCGTCGCCGGGGCGCGGGACCAGCGGGACGGGTGGGGGGAGGCGCCGATTGACAGCGCCCCCCCCCCTGCTAGCTTCGGAGGATGCGCAACGCTGACCGCACGGTGACGTGCGTCACGTTGCGCGTGGTGCCGTGTGGGTTCACCGGCACTTCCCGCCCCACAGCGCGGGCGGCGCCCTCCTTCCGGCCGGGAGGCGGCGTCGTCCGTGGCCCCACCCTCCCGGAGGAGCAGATGCAGGATCTCGGACGTCGTTGGTGGTTGCTCGCGACGCTCCTGGTCGCGGCCATCGCCGCGCCGATCACCGCCGCCCAGGCCCAGACCGGCAAGCTGACCGGGGTGGTGACCGACGCGGAATCGGGCAAGCCCGTCGAGGGCGTGTCCGTGGTGATCCAGGGGACGACGCTTGGTGCCAGCACCAATGCCAGCGGCCGCTATTTCATCATCCAGATTCCCCCCGGGACGTACAACGTCCAGGCGCGGCGGCTGGGATACCAGGCGGTGACGGCTGCCAGCGTGCAGATCACCATCGACGCCACGCGCGAGCAGAACTTCAAGCTGCGCGCCTCCAACCAGACGCTGCAGGCGATCACGGTGCAGGCCGAGGCGGCCCCGCTCATCGAGCGGAACCAGCTGGGGTCGTCGTCGGTGGTGACCGCGGAGCAGATCCAGTCGCTGCCGGTCACGAGCATCGCCGGCGTGCTGGCGCTGCAGCAGGGGTTCACCGAGGTGCCCAACAACACCTCGGTCATCTCGCTGGCCGAAGAGCAGCGGAGCACCACGCAGCCCATCCGGGTGCGCGGCGGGCGCGGCGGGTCGACGCTGTCGATGATCGACGGCGTGCCCATCAACAACCCGCTGTTCGGGAGTGACGCCGTCACGCTCAACGGCCTGGCGGTGCAGCAGGTGAACTTCCAGCGCGGCGGCATGGACGCGGCGTACGGCAACGCGCTCTCCGGCGTGATCAATCAGGCGGTGCGCGAGGGGGGCTCGGAGGTGTCGGGCTCCATCGACTTCCAGAACTCGGCGCTGCCGGGGACGCTGTTCGGGACCGACAACGACCGGCTGCTGGGGCTCAACCTGCTGCGCGGCTACCTGTCGGGGCCGGTGCCGGGGACCAACGCCAAGGTGCGCTACGCGGTGTCGGGGCAGGTGCAGAGCCAGGCGGCCACGGTGCTGCGCTTCGACGAGGACGTGTTCTCGGTGAACGGCCCCACCGAGCGGTCGGACGTGCTGCCGCCGTCGGCGCGCGACCTGACCAAGGGGTGGCAGGCGTTTGGCGGCAACCAGAACGCGCAGGTGGTGGGGAAGCTGACCTTCCTGCCGTTCGACAACACGACGATCAAGCTGACGGCGATCGGGAGCGAGCGGCAGACGCGGCGCTACGACCGCCGGCTGTTCTACAACTACCGCGGCGACCCGCTGGGGCTGGTGGGGAACCGGGCCGACTCGCTGTTCGTGCTGACCGACGGGGGCAACCGGCTGTCGGCGGACATGATGCAGCCGTCGGTGCGGGACGCGGGGCAGGTGTTCGTGGGGTCGCTGGAGCAGCGCTTCGGCCGCAGCAACCTGCAGGTGCGGGTGGCGCAGACCACCTTCGAGCGCGTGACCTGCCCGTACTTCCTGGGCACCTGCATCCCGGGGCCGTTCTTCCGCCCCAACTTCGACCAGAACTTCCTGAGCCCGTCCCCCGGCGTGGCCGGCGGCGACCGCATCCCCGACGCGGGCATCGTGGACGGCGTGTACGGCGGCGAGGAGTTCACCACGCGCACGGTCAAGGCGGACTTCCAGTCGCAGGTCACCGACCACAACAACATCCAGCTGGGCGTGCAGTACATCCGGCACGACTTCACGTACCAGGATGTGGGGGCGTTCGGGTCCAACTCGGGCATCCAGCCGCTGATTGCGCAGGTGTACCGCGCCAAGCCGGTGGAGGCCGCGGGGTACCTGCAGAGCACCATCGAGTACGACTTCATCACGATCAAGCTGGGCGGCCGCTTCGACTGGGGGAACGCGAAGGGGCAGGGGTTCACCGACCCGTTCAACCCGTCCAACGGGACCTCGGCGCGCGAAGTGTGCGACGGCGCCACGGTGGGGGGGAAGCGGCTGGTCAACGCGCAGGGGCAGCCCTACGGCGTGGCCGGGTGCGCGGCCGGGGCGGTCAACCCCAAGACGCAGCGCTCCATCCTGCTGGACAGCGCGGCGGCGATCGCGCAGCTGGATGACTTCTCGGCGTCGCGGGCGCGCACGGCGTTCTCGCCGCGCATCAACGTGGGCTTCCCGCTGACCGAGCGGTCGTCGGTGTTCTTCAACGCGGGGCGCTACACCATGATCCCGCTGTACGGCAACGGCTACCGGAACACCGGCATCGGGACGGTGGCGGGCCCCGGCGACAACTACTGCGCCGCGGGCGCGGTGAAGCCGGGGACCACCGAGTGCGTGCCCAACATCAGCACCAACAACCCGGCGTTCGTGGGGAACCCCAACCTCCTGCTGGAGGAGGCGAAGCAGTACGAGGTGGGGTACATGTCGGAGCTGGGGCGGAACTACTCGGTGCAGGTGGCGGTGTTCAACCGGGCCGAGACGGGGCTGTCCGGGCTGCGCCCGAGCCGGGCCACGCAGGACATCGGGTCCACGTACGACGGGTCGCTGCCGCAGTACACCGTGCTGGTGAACGGCGACTTCCTGACGTCGCGCGGGGTGGAGGTGCAGTTCCGCCGGCGCGTGGCCGACGGGTGGGGGTACGACGTGAACTTCGGGATGTCGCGCGCCACCACCAATTCGCGCCCGCCCGACCGCGCCAACGAGATCGAGCGCACCGACGAGTCCAACCGCCAGCAGCTGCTGGAGACGGTGGCGGATATCGACCAGACCTACCGGGTGAACACGTCGGTGTTCCTGCAGGCGCGGGAGAACGTCCCCACGCTGCCGTTCAACGCGGGGCGCCTGCTGAAGAACTCGCGGGCCACGCTGACGTTCAGCCAGGTGGCGGGCATCCCGTACACCCCGATCCGGGCGGCGTCGTTCGGGACGGTGGGGAACATCGCGAACGCGGCGGACATCAACTCGGGGCGGCAGCCGTCCACCTCGCAGGTGGACCTGCTGCTGGACAAGGGGTTCCGGATCGGCGCGGTACGCTACTCGGGGTTCCTGCGGGTGTCCAACCTGCTCGACCGGAAGAACTGCGTGCAGGTGTTCGTGAACACCGGCACCTGCGACGCCGGGCTGCGCGACTTCAACAACCGGCGCGTCGGCAACACGGGTGACGCGACGACCTCCACGGCCTTCGACCAGCCCGAGTTCATCGGCGCGCGCCGCAGCATCGCCACGGGCATCACGGTCAACTTCTGATGATGATGAACCTCCCCACCATGCGTCTTCTCTCTCGCACGCCCCGCCTGCGCCGGGCCGCGTTGGCCGCGCTGGGCGCGGCCGCCGGCGGCGGGCTGCTCGCGACGTCGCCGGCCCAGGCCGTCACGCAGCGGGTCGCCCCCACGCCGGTCACCACCATGGACAGCGTGATGGCGGACGGCCGGATGAAGGCCATCCCCATCCGGTCGTCGCGCGCCTTCGACCTGTACGCCGCCGAGGATCTGGCGGGCGGCACCCTGCGCATGACCGGCGGCTTCCGCACCGGCGTGACCAACCAGGGCGGGCCGGCCTCCGAGAACCAGGGCACGACCTTCATCAACGCCCACCTCTACGGCAGCGGCGCCGGCTACGTGTTCTTCGAGATGGGCTTCGTGGCGGGGGCCCCGCCGTCGGAGTTCCGGAAGATCCGCGCCGTGCACCCCGGGGTGAACAACATGGCCGGGTCGCTGGGGTACACCACGCACTACTGGCAGGTGCTGGTGCCGCCCCAGATCCGCCGCATCGGCTCCGCCGACGGGCAGTTCGGCAAGGCCTTCTCCGGCGTGACCTCGGCGTTCAACAGCTCCTGCCGCGACGACGCGCGCTTCCTGCGCGAGGGGTTCTCGCTGCTGGCCATGAAGGACTGCCCCGAGACGTGGGGCTCGCAGGGGTTCGACGGCAAGCGCGCCATCGCCGACTCGGTGTGGCTCAACAGCTTCAATGCCAACCGGGCCGGCTTCCGGTGGGATGACTGGAAGGTCAGCCGCAGCCGCATCGACCAGACGGCCTACATCGGCACGCAGTCGCTGTACGGCTTCATGAGCGACTACTACCGCGAGCAGAAGCTGCGCTACGGCTCGGTGGTCCCCGGCGGCTCCGGCGCGCCGGTGGATCCGGGGTACCCGCTCGGGCTGGAGATGCGGATCGACTCGTGGCAGTTCGCCGCGCCGGCCACCCGCAACACGCAGTTCTACCAGGTGCAGATGGTCAACAAGTCGGCCGACGTGTACGGCACCGGCATCGACTACGACTCGCTGTACTTCGGCCTGGGCCCGGGCTTCCTGCTGGGCGGCGTGGGCGGGCAGAACGCCTCGGTGTACTTCGACTGGTCGCGGAACACCATGTTCGCCACCAAGGCCAACACCTCGGGGAACTGCTCCAGCACCTACCCGCGGCCGTACACCGGCGCCGGCACGCAGGCGTGCGCCAACAGCTCGGCGTTCAGCGTGGGCGTGTACACCATCACGCTGCTCAAGTCGCCCCTGGGCGACATGCGCAACAAGCTGTTCAGCAGCGCGGCCTCGCCGTACTTCAACCCCGGCAGCCCGCTGGCCGACGACACCATCACGTTCAACCACGCCAAGGCCAACTCGTTCGGGCAGACCTCCCAGAACATCAACCGCTCCATGCGGTCCGGGTTCGGGATGATCTCCTCCACCGAGGCCAACTACTTCGACGGGCGCAACCCGTCGGACTTCACGCTGGCCAACTACGTCCAGCTGATCCAGCCCGAGGAGTGGAGCGGCACGTTCCCGTCGATCGAGAACGCCAAGTTCAACAAGTTCATCCCCGGGACGCAGGTGAACCCGCTCACCGGGCAGGCGTACGGGAAGTGGGACTACAACAACGACGGGGTGCAGGACACGATCTACGTTCCCACCTGCGGCCGGCAGGGGTGCGCGGCCACCTACTCCGACACCATCGCGGGCGGGTTCCGCAACAACTTCGGCAACATCCTGAACACGGTGTCGGCCGGTCCCTTCCGGCTGCGCAGCAACGACACCACGCAGTTCCTGTTCGCCTTCTCGTGGGCGCCGGACTCCATCCAGATCCGGCAGGCGGTGGACGGGGCGATCACCAGCTACCTGACCAACTACGAGGGGCCGCAGCCCTTCGCGTACCCGACCATCGCGGCGGGGAAGAGCTACTCCATCAGCTCCGCCGAGCTGGTCGACTCCACGCGCTTCGGCATTGCCGACGCGAGCGTGGGGACGCAGGTGACCATCCGGTACCCGCAGATCAACCCGGTGGACCCGTACATGGTCCGGCTGGTGAACAAGGTGCGCAACGACTCCATCGCGGGTGACCCCGCGGTGCGCCGCATCCTCCGGCTCAACCCCGGGCTGCTGGGGCGCCTTTCCGCGCGCGCCAACGACAACCTGGCGGCGGTGTACGTCTTCAAGTCGTGCGACGGCGGCGTGACCTTCACCACCACCAGCGGCAACTCGGCCACCTGCGTGGGCGCCCCCACCCGCACCATCGACGCCGGCACGCAGGCGTTCGCCTGGCGGCCGTGGAGCACGGTGAACTACACCGGCGGCGTCCCGGCCACCGGGTCGGTGTCGGAGTTCGTGCAGGCCGGGCGCAGCTACATCTACGCCTTCGTCACCCGGTCGCGCGGTTACAGCGACTTCCGCATCGTCGACTCGACGAGCACGGGCTTCGTGGTGACCGACGCGCAGAACGCGCTGGGCTTCCCCAGCGACACGATCAACTCCGCGCTGGCCACCTCCGGCCCCTCGGCGATGAACGTGTACGCCCCCATCACCAACGTCGCCGGGCGGCAGTTCGCCCGCATCGACACGGCCACCCTGGCCGGGGCGGCCACGCAGTCGCTGGTGTACGGGTCGGTCTCGAACGACATCGCCGGCACCTCGCGTCTGGTGTTCGCCAACCAGATCATCGTGCGCAAGACGGTGGACACGGTGACCTCGGCGGCCACCACCACGATCAACGCGCGGTGGGTGCTCCCCAGCGCCAGCCCGTCGGCGGCCGGCCCGGGGGCGCCCAACTTCGTGGCGCGCGACCAGGCGTTCACCGCCAACGCCAACATCCCGGTGCGCAACGGCACCGGGTTCGTGACCGGCACCGCGCGGGGCACCAGCGGCTCGGCGCGCGTCTTCATCGACACGATCGCCAGCCCGGCCACGCACCCCGGCTTCGTCTGGGTCACCGGGGACAACCGGCCGATCTTCGCCATCAACGACATGTACCAGGCCAACCGGGAGCGCGACCAGCAGACGTCGCCCCTGTACCCCGGGTACACGGTCATCCCGCGCGACACGGCCAACGCCGCCAACGGCTTCCTCCAGGAGCTGGTCGAGGCCTCCGGGGCGGTGCGCGACCGCAACTTCGTGATCCGCAAGCCGGGCGACACGCTCTCCACCAACGCCCGCCAGTTCGCGCCGCAGGTGCAGGCGGTCAACATCGCCGGCTCCAAGCGCACCAAGGGCGGCCGGTACGAGCTCTCCTGGCTCTCCGATCCGTGGGGGAGCAAGGCGCCCTTCACGCTGGACCCCGTGGCCAGCCTGCAGGGGACGGTAGCCAGCTCGCTGCAGGAGGTGGCGGCCAAGGCCACCACCCTCACCGAGACCTCGGCGGCGGTGGGCGCGCTGGTGGGGGCCACCACGGCCCGCCCGCTGCAGCGCGTGCGCGTCCCCTTCACCATGACGTACACCGACACCGAGGGGCGCACGGAGAACGTCCGCTTCGCGATGCTGGCCCGCCAGCTGGGGAACACCCGCCTGATCGGGTCGGGGAACGACACGGTGCGCGTGACGGTGCCGGACAGCCTCTGGCTGCCGGGCGACACGTTGATCGCCCTGCACAGGGTGGAGCGCGACTCCACCGTGGGGACGGGGGCGGCCCGCTTCACCGTGGTCACCGCCGACGGCGGCAACGCCTGGCGGCCGGTCCCGGTGCGCGTCGACTCCATCGGCCTCAACCGGTTCCTGGTGGCGTGCAACAGCGGCACCGCAGCCTCCGGTGTGCGCCCCACGGGTGACGCCCTCACCTGCAACCCGCTCAAGATCCTCTCGCGCGGCGCCACCACCGGCGGCGGCTACCTCCCGGTGGAGACCGGGTGGAAGCAGGTGTTCGAGCTTGGACGCGCCTTCGACGCCCGCTCCGAGATCCAGCTGCGCGCCACCCCCTTCACCACCAAGGCGGCGCTCACCGCGGCCGACCTCGGGCGCGTGTCGGTGGTGCCCAACCCGTACATCGTCCGCGCCGACTTCGACCAGCTCCAGGGTCGGGTCCCCACCTCGCGGATCTTCTTCACCGGCGTCCCCGAGCAGGGCGTGATCCGCATCTACTCGGTCTCCGGCCAGTTCCTGCAGGAGCTGACCTGGAAGAAGAGCGACCTGGTGTACTCCGGCAACAACACCGCGAGCGGCGACCTCCCCTTCAACCTCCGCACGCGCGAAGGGCTGGAGATGGGATCGGGGCTCTACCTCTTCGTGCTGACCGCCACCGGCGACGCCGGGAAGGACCAGGTCCAGCGCGGCAAGTTCGTGATCATCCGATAACGGAGCGGCGATGCGCATCCTTCACTCCCTCGGCGCCGTGGGCGCCGCCACCCTGCTCCTGGGCGCCTCGCTGCGCGCCCAGGGGCCCGGGGGGATCCTCCCCACGCCGCAGGACTCCCCCAATCGGCAGGGGACCCGCGGCGCCAACTTCCTCCACATCGGCATCGGCGCCCGCGGCGGCGCGATGGCCGGCGCCATCGGCAGCTCGGTGAGCGGCCCCACCGCCTGGTACTGGAACCCGGCCGGCGCCTCCACCGTGGAATCCTTCGCCATGGTGGCGGGGCGCCAGAACCTCTACGGCGACCTCGGGCTGGGGCAGACCTACGCGGCCGCCGCCATCCCGCTCCTGGGCGGCGTGGTGGGCGTCCACCTCAACACCCTGGGCTCCGGTCCCATCAAGCGCACCACCGAGGCCAACCCCTTCGGCGAGCGCCTGGGCGGCAACACCTTCGAGTGGAATTCCACCGTGGCCGGCCTCGGCTACGCGCGGCGCCTCACCGACCGCCTCCAGATCGGCGCGCAGCTCAAGTACGTCTCCGAGGGGATCACCGACGCCTCCACCAGCTGGGTGGCGGGGGACATCGGCACCCAGTTCAACACCGGGCTCTTCGGCCTGACGCTGGGCGGCGCCATCCAGAACGTGGGCGGCCAGGCGCGCGCCTCCGGCGCCCTCATCCAGCGCACCGTCACCACCAGCGACGGGTCGGTGTTCAACGAGACGCGCCGCGTCTCGCTGTTCACCCGCGAGACCGAGCTCCCCGTGGAGTTCCGGCTCTCCGTGGGCTCCGACCTGCTGGGGAGCGCCAACTCGCTCTTCGGCGGCGCCAAGGGGAACAGCACGCTCAACGCCGAGCTCTCGGTCACCGACGCCACCGACTACTCCACGCAGTACGCCATCGGCGCGGAGTACGGCTACCGGAACCTCCTCTTCGTCCGCGGCGGCAAGCGCTTCTACAACGATGACCGCGACCGCGGCGACGTGGGCACGGTGGGGCTGGCCGGCGGCTTCGGCCTCCGCCTCCCGGTGAAGGGGCGCAGCATCCGCTTCGACTACTCGTACGAGGCGGCGGGCGCCCTCCAGAACATCCAGATCTTCTCCTTCGAGGTGGGTCGATGAACCGCGTGCTCCGCTCCCTCGCGCTCCTGGCCGTCTCGGCCGGCGCCCTGGGCGCGCAGGTCGCCAACCGCCAGTTCTCGGTGACCACGCGCCTCGGCACCATCACCCCGGAGCGCTCGGCCTCGCTGGAGTCGGCCGCGCTCATCGGCCTCGACACCGAGTACAGCCTCTCCAAGTACTTCGGCATCGGCACCACCATCGACGTCTCCCGCGGCTATTCCACCAAGGAAGACTTCCTCACCCGCCTGCGCTACGGCAACGCCGGCACCGCCTCCGGTGACTCCATCTACTACCAGTACGTGGGGCAGCCGGTGTCGGTGGTCAACGTCAGCGGGTGGGCGCTGGCCCGCTACCCGGGGAAGCGGCTCAGCCCGTACGTCATGGGCGGCGTGGGCAACTACACCATGGTGCTGGACGCCCAGGTCATGGGGCGCTCCACCCGCGCCAACGCGCTCTCCTACACCGGCGGCGCCGGCGTGTGGGTCAAGCTGGGGGACAAGGTGGGGGTGCAGCTCGACGCCCGCTCGGTCACCTACACCAACTACAACCGCGACATCCTCAATCCGGCGCTGGGGCGCCCCGAGCTGGCCACGCCGTTCCCCGAGGACTTCCCGGCGGCCCCCGCCAAGAAGAGCTCGGCGATGAACACCGTGCTCACCCTGGGCTTCCGCTACCTCCCCGGCGGAGGGAACTGACCCATGCCTTCCATGCGAAATCTCTCCGTCGGCGTTGTTGCGCTGGCCGCCCTGGCCGCTGCCGCGTGCGGTGACGAACGCTCCGTCACCTCCGAGCCGGTGGGGGCGCTGGGCTTCGGCATCAACTTCGCCCGCACCGCCACCAACCTCCCCCGCGGCACGGTGACCTTCCCGGCCACCGTCACCGCCACCGGGGCCGCGCCCGCCACCGACTCGGTGGTGATGGTCCTTGCCGGGCTCGATTCGCTCACCACCGGCAGCTACGTGGTGTGGGCGGCCAACGACTCCGCCACCAAGTTCGCCAAGCTCGAGGCGTTCACGGTGGCGGTCACCCGGCTCGACTCCACCGTCAACGCGCTGGGCGACCCGGTCTTCACCCCCACCGTCACGGTGCGCACCGGGCAGACCGCGCTCCGCGCGGGCGGCTCCAACCTGGCGTTCCGCATCGCCGCGCCGCGCAGCGCCTTCGCGTCGCTGGCGGCCGGCGACTCGCTCACCACGGTGCTCGTCTCGCAGGAGGCCAACACCGGCGTCACCACGCCGGGCGAGGTCCGCTTCCTCTGGGCCCGTCGCAGCCAGGCGAATGCCTCGCGTGTGGCGGCGGTGCGGTTCGGCACCCACGGGCGCGGCATCCCGGCGGCGGCCAATGCCGGCAACCCGGCGGCCAACCAGGAGTTCGTGGTCGCCACCAACGGCGCCATGACCATCGTGCCGCGCGGGCGCGTCGAAGTGCGCGGCAAGATCATGGTCCTCAACGACTCCAACTACTTCCGTCCGCCCGTCGGCTACTACTACAACGCCTACGCGGTCAAGTACGACACCACCGGCAAGTTCGTGGACACGGTGTATCTCGGGCGCCGCACCTCGCCGTACCCCGAGCGCACCTCGCTCTACGAGGCCGACAAGACCAACCCGGCGCCCACGGCGGTGTTTGATTCGCCCCGCGTGATCTTCGCCATGGCCACCCGGGTCTCCACCGACACCATCGCCAAGGCCAACACCACCCCGGCGTGGCTCAACTTCGGCGAGGTCCGCGTCAACCTGCAGTCCAAGCTGTCGGCCGAAGGGCGCATGGGGCCCAACACGGTCATGCAGGCGTTCCTTCCCAAGTCGGTGCGCGGCCGGTAAACGGTTCGCCCCGTCTGGTGGCACGACGCCCCGGCGCTCGCAGAGAGCGCCGGGGCGTCGTGTTTGCTCGGGGGAGTACCACGCGCAGGCGCGAACCGTTCCCCCCCGCCACGGCGCTCTCGCGTCGTTACGGCACCAACCGCACCACCCGCTGCTCGTCGCGATCGGTCACCCACAGCGCGCCACCCGCCGCTCGCAACTGCGAGGCAAAGCGCACCTGCCGGCTGGCCCCGTCCACCACCGGCGTGCCACCCCCCAGCGAAATCCGCCACACGCCGTCCACGCCGCCGGCCACGTACAGCGCGTCGTCCAGCAGCGCCACGTCGTAGGCAAAGCGCGGCTCGCCGCTCACCAGCTGCGGCGCACCGCTCCACGCACCGGTGGCGTCCGCACGCGCCCACACCGCCACGCCCCCCTCTCCCAACGCGGCCACCATCCACCGTGCGTTGGCGCTCAGCGCGCGCACCGGAGCGGGGAGGGTGCCCAGCTGCCGCGGCGCGCGCGCATCCGGCGCCACGGCAAACAGGACTCCCCCTGCCGCGGCCACCCACCCACGGGTCGCCTCGTCAAACAGCAGGGCCTCCACCGGCGCGGGGAGGATGACGGAATCGGCCGTGGTGGCCGGCGAACCCTCCGCGGGGTCGCCCCTCCGTCCGCGCTGGAACCGCACCACCGACCCGCTCCCGCTGGCAATCCATCCGTCGCCCACCGCCAGCGCCGTCACCGCGCCGCCCGCCAGACGTGACGCCACCCCCGCCAGCAGCGGCGTCTCCCACAGCGCCGAGCCGGTGCCGAACACCAGCGTCCCTTCCCCCGGGCGCAGCGCCACCTGTCGCATCCCGGCCAGCCCCACGCCGCGACGGCGCAGCGCCACCGGCGCGCGGCCGGCTGCGTACAGCTGCGCGCCGCTGTCGCTGGCCACCACCAGCAGGGTGTCGCGCACATCGAGTGCAAGTGGCTCCCCAGGCACCGCCTCGCTGGCCGAGCGGAAGGTCAGCACCCCGCCGGCGCGCGGCGCCAGCGCCCGCCGGCGCGCGTCCAGTTCGCGCCCCAGGAACAGCCCGGACACGCCGCCGCTGACCACCAGGAAGGGCATGGCGCAGTTGAGGGGCATGCACCCCGTGGCGCGCTTGCCGCCATCGGAAAGGAAGTAGTTCCCCACCCCCAGCGCGGCCCCCAGCGCCATCCCCATCACCCCATACGTGGCGGGGCGGGCAGAGGGGCGCAGCGAACCAATGGGGGCGGTGCGAGACGGCGGGAGCGGCGACGGGGCAACGCCCTGCGCGGGGAGCGGCGTGGCCCACACCGACGGCAGCGACATGGCCCCCGCCAGCAGAGCCACGGGGAGCGCCAGCGGGCGCCGAGGGGGGATGTGCGACGTGGTCATGCGTCTCTCGTGGACATCCGCGTGGACCCGGTCCACGCCATGGTGACACTGCGGTGCCGTGGCCGGGGGTCGGCCTCCGGAGGGCGTGCGCGTCACGGTCGGGCGCGCCGAATGGCAAACATGCGTTCCGTGCGCACCGTGCCGCCATGGAGCCGGTCGGTGAGCGTCACGGTGAGCCGGTAGCGCCCGGCGGGCGCCTCCCCCAGCCCCAGGGTGACCAGGTCGGGGAGGCGATCGCGCCCGTCCAGCGGCTCGTCCCGCGTGAAGCGCACCCCCACCTGATCCTCCCCCTCCGCGGTCATCCCCAGCGCATCGGCCAGCGATCCCAGCGTGCGCCCGAGCACCCCGCCGCCCCGGTCGATCTCCACCAGGCGCATGGCCAGATGCACGTCGTAGCGCACCCGGCCCGTGCGGTCAGGGCGCAGGCCGTAGCCTTCCCAGTACACGGCCACCGTGTCGCGTGGCAGCAGCGCGAGGTCGCCGCGGAGGCGCACCCCGGCGTCGGCCCATCCCCGCCACGCAGCCGTTCCCCGGGACGGGGTGGCGGGGCGATCCACCAGCAGCAGGTCACTGATGGCCAGCGCCGAGGTGGTATCCGCCCCGGTCGGATCGAACGCCCGGAACGCCGGGAGCGCGGCGAGCTCCACCTGCGCGCGTGCCACCCGGGCGTTCACGGCGGGATCGCGCGCCTCCACCCGCAGGCGCAGCGCGTCGCCGGAAACCGTGTCGCTCCACTGCCGGCGCACGGGTGGGGCGGCGGCGCGCACGGGCACGGTGTCACGGGCGCGCACGCGCAGCTGCGACGGCGCGCCGGCGCGGACGGTCAGCACCGCGCTCCCGGCATCCACCTCGGCGCCCCCCAGCAGCGCCGAGCCATCCAGCGATGCGCCCACCACCAGCTGCCAGCGCCCCGGCGCGCTGCCGCGCAGCCGCCCCACCTGCACGGGGAGCGAGTCCACGGCCATCGCCACCGGCAGGTTGTCCAGCAGGAAGGGACCGGCGTCGCGCCGCTCGGCGGCGTGGTCGCGGTAGTTCCCCGCGAACAGCGCCAGGTTGAAGGCCGGGGGGCTGCTGAAGACGAACTCCGTCTCGGTGCGCGGATAGAACCACACCGTGAGCACCCGCGTGAGCGCGTCGCGCGTCTCCGTCTCCAGCTGCGGGGCAAAGCTGGCCACCACCGGCGGCTCGCCATAGCGGATGGCCACCAGCCCGCGGTCGGTGCGCCACCCCACCTGCCGCGTGTCGGGATCGGTGAAGCGGAGGTCAGCCCAGGCGATGCGGGCGAGGTATTCCAGCCGCGCCTCGTTCTCCGGGGTGTCCAGCACCGGGTCGGCGGCCTCCCAGAACGCGTCCATGGTGGCGGCGCGCTCCGCGACCGGCAGCCCGGCCACGCGCACGCTGTCCCCCACGCGCAGGATGCGCCCCAGGTCGAGCCACTCGTCGCGGGTGGCGGCGGGGGCGCGCGCCAGGGCGTTGGCAAAGTGGCGCTCCGCCTCCGGGGCGCGCCCCAGGCGCCATGCGGCCAACCCCGCCGCCAGCCGCAGGCGCACCGCCACGGAATCGGCGAGGGCGGCCGCGGGCGCCACCCCCGCGGTGGCGCCTTCCTCGCCACCCAACGCGGTGCGCAGCAGCGCCGCCATTTCCTCCACGCGGCGGTGGTCGTAGAGCAGGCCGGCCAGCCCCAGCACCGACGGCGCGTGGCCGGGGACCGCCGCGAGGGCGCGGCGATAGTAGCCCTCGGCTTCGGCGCGATCGGTGGCCCCCGCCTCGGGGACGGGGCGCGCCAGGTTCTGCAGGAACTCGCGGGTGTAGTGCAGACGTCGCTGGGCCGTGATCGGGTCGAAGATCACCGACCCGGTGTACATCCAGCGGTTGGCGCCGGTGCGGTGCCGCCGTTCCTTGACCTGGGCCAGCTCCCAGGCCACGGCCGCCTCCATGGCGGGATCCCCCTGGCTGCGCGCCACGTCGAGCGCGCGGCGGAACATCCGCTCCGCCTCCACGCGCAGCAGCGGGGTGCGCAGGCGCAGGCGCCCCAGCGCCAGCAGGTGGCGCGGGTTGCGCGGCTCCAGCGAGGCGGCGCGGGTGAGCAGGCGGCTGGCGATGAACTGGCGCAGGGCATCGTTCACCCCCAGTTCGGTGGTGGCCAGCAGCAGCGTGCTGCGGGCGTACAGCGCGTCGGGGTCGTTGGGGGCGCGGTCGGTGGCGCGCTCCAGCAGCTCGAGGGCGGCGGACGTGTCCCCCGCCACCAGGCGCGCCTGGGCCTCGCGCAGCAGCGCGGCCACCGGGGAGGCGGGCGGCGGCGCGCCCTCCCCCGGCGCCTGCGACGCGGCCTGAGTCGCGGCCTGCGAGGCAGCCAGCGCTGGCGCCACGAGCAGGAGGAATCCCGTGCGCGCCAGCAGGACCGGCTGCCAGATGGAACCGAATCGCCGCATGACGATACAATAGCAGGTTCGCGGGGGCCCACGCGCCCCCATCCCGTTGCTGGTTCTGCCGCGCGAGGCGTCCGTGATGCGCACCTGGTTGTTCCTCCCCTGCTCCCGGCGCCACGCGCGCCTGCTCCCTGCGCTCGTCGCCCTCCTGGGGATCGGGGTGGCCTCGCCGGCGTTGGCCCAAGGCGCCGCGGTGCCCGCGCTGCAGCGCCCTACCGTGAGCGACCGCGACTACACGGCGGCGCTGGTGGGGGGCGGGGGGGCGGCGTTCCTGCTGCAGTGGCGCGAGGCGTGGCCCATGGCGGGGGACGGGGCGGGGGGGGCGCGCACCCACTGGCAGCTGGAGGGGGGGCTGGCGGACGCGCCGGGGGCCACGTCACCCCGCCCGTTCGTGGGGGCGGGGGTGGCGCGCACGCTGGTGCGCGCCTCGGCGGGGCAGCCGCTGGATGCCGTGTGGACCGCCGGCGGCGGGGTGGCGTGGCTGGATGGCGGGGTGGTGGTGCGCGTGCCGGTGGGGGTGAGCGTAGGGCACACGTTCGAGGTGGAGGGTGGGGCGCGCGTCACGCCCTTTGCCCATCCGCGTCTGCAGGTGGAGTCGCGCTCGTGCGGGGCGCGGCGGTGCGGGGCCAGCCGAGGGGCGGTGTCGCTGGCCTTCGACGTGGGGGCGGACGCGCAGCTGACGCCGCAGCTGGGGGTGCGGGCGGCGGTGCAGTTCAGTGGGGGGGGCGTGTCGGCGGCGGGCGATCGGCTGGCGCTGGGGATGAGTTGGACGCCGCCGGGGCTCAAGCGCTAGCGAGCGGGATGCGGCGGTCGAATCAGCGCGCGACCCTTGCGCTCGCCAGCCGCCTTTCGTAGCGTCACGTGTGGCGTCACCCTTGGCATTTTGGTTGGCGCATGTGACGGCAAACGATCGGTTGGGCCCAGTCTGGCTGCGTTGCGTCCCGGATCAGATGATCGGGGGCTTCAGGTCATTGTTGCATCCCGCTGCGATCCGTCCCCATGGGGCACGATCCGTCCCCCCTCCCGGAGTGACGCGCCGGGTGGTCGCGCGGTTGTTGGCTGTGGCTACCCGTGACGGACACCGCGTGTGCGGGAAGGGTTGCCTCCAGAAGTACCCCAGGGCGACTCCGGTGTTCCAGCGGGTGCGAGCGACCGGACCGCTGATGGGCTGTGGGAGCAGGTGCAGGTGGAGGTGCAGGAAGTGTGCCGTGGTGCGCGGGGGGGCCCGACCGGGGGTGGTCGGGCGCCTCGGATTTCCGTCTTCTCACCCAGGGACAGCGATGTTGACACGATTCCTCACGACCCGGATCCGGCGGATGGCAGGGGGGCTGCTGGCGGCCGCCCTGCTGGCCCCGGTCGCGGCGGCGCAGGCCCAGAACGCGGTGATCACCGGCAAGGTGGTCGGCGACGCGGGGCAGCCGCTCGAGTTCGCCAATGTGTACATCTCCGAGTTGGTCATTTCGGTGGCGACCAACGCGCAGGGGGTGTACACGGTCACCGTGCCGGCGGCGCGCGTGCAGGGGCAGGCGGTCAACCTGCGGGTGCGCGCGGTCGGCTTCACGCCGGCGTTCGTCCCCATCAAGGTCACGGCGGGGAACCAGACGCACAACTTCTCGCTGAAGCGGGACATCAACCGCCTCTCCGAGGTGGTGGTGACCGGCTCCATCGAGGGGACGGAGCGCGCCAAGGTCCCGTTCGCGGTGGGGCGCCTGACGGCGGAGGACATCCCGGTGCCGCAGCTGGACCCGCTGCGTGCGCTGCAGGGAAAGGTGGCGGGGATGCGCGTGGCGCAGACCGGCGGCCGCCCCGGCAGCCAGCCGGAGATCCTGATGCGCGGCCCCACGTCGATCAACGCCAGCGGCCGCAGCACCGGCCCCATGATCATCGTGGACGGCACCATCCTGCGCACCGGCGCGCTCAACGAGATCGGCGGGCTGGACATCGAGTCGGTGGAGGTGGTGAAGGGCGCCGCGGGCGCCACGCTGTACGGCTCCACCGCCGCCAACGGCGTGATCATCATCAAGACCAAGCGCGGCGCCTCGCGTGACGAGGTGCGCTTCAACGCCCGCACCGAGTACGGGCTCAGCGACCTGCAGTCGCTGCGCTACGGCGCCCCGGAGAACACCGTCCTCCAGCTGGACGAGACCGGGAAGAAGTTCTGCGTGCAGGGCTCCTCCAACGTCGCCAGCTGCTCGCGCGCCACGCGCTGGATGGACGAGATCACCCGCATCAACAACGTGGCGGCCGACACCACCCGCACGCCGCAGGCGATGCAGTGGAACTCGCCGGCGCTCGGGAACGGCTCGGTGCTCAACGTGTACCAGGCCAACCAGTGGCCCGGGCAGCGCTACAACGCCTTCGCCCAGGTGTCCACCCCCAACGCGCTGATGCTCAACTCGGTGGACGTCACCGGGCGCGCCGGGAGCGTGCGCTACTTCGTGAGCGGGCAGCTCACCGGCGACCAGGGGGCGGTGCGCGGGCTGGACGGCGTGCAGGACACCCGCGCGCGCGTCAACCTCGACTATGACGTGCGTCCGGGGCTCACCATCTCCGTCTCGACGCTCTTCAACAAGAGCGTGAACGACCTGCGCGGCGGCGGCTCCTCCAACGGCGGCATCTTCGGGCAGCTGCTGCGCGGCGCCCCCGGCGGCACCGACTACCTGGCGGTGGACACGCTGGGGCGCCCGCTGGTGCGCGGCGGCGGCGCCGGCTTCTCCCCCACCGGCAACGGCGGCGGCACCTTCCTGTACGACATGGAAGGGGACATGTTCACGTCCACGCAGAACTCCAACCGCTACCTGGCCAGCGTGGGGGCCAACTGGAACCCCACCGAGTGGGCCTCCTTCGAGGCGCTCTACTCGTACGACAACCGCAGCCGCTACAACACCAGCTACACCCGGAAGGGGTACCGCACCTTCTCGCAGAGCAACGCGACGAACCGCGGCAACATGTCCATCGGCGACCTGTACTCCGTGTCGTCCAACGGCAACCTGGCCGCCACCTTCCGCAAGCAGCTCACCCCCGACCTCTCGGCCAAGGTCAACTTCCGGGCCTGGTTCGACAACTCCTTCTCCAACAGCAACAGCGGAGGCGGGCAGGAGTTCGTGGTGAACGACGTCTACACGCTCAGCAACACCTCCGTGAACTTCTCGGCGGGGTCGAGCGAGACGACGATCAAGAACATGGCCTACATCGGGTCGGCCAACCTGGACTACAAGGGCAAGTACATCCTGGACGGCGCGTACCGCTACGACGGCAGCTCGCTGTTCGGCGCCGGCAACCGGTGGGCCCCCTTCTACCGCGCCTCCGCGGTGTGGCGCCTCTCCGAGGAGAGCTGGTTCTCCCTCCCGCAGGTCAGCGACCTGCGGCTGCGCAGCTCGCTGGGCACCGCCGGCAACACCCCCAGCTTCTCGGCGCAGTACGAGACCTACTCCTGCTCCGCCAGCGGCTGCGCGCTGGGGCAGGCGGGCAACTCGGGGCTCCGCCCGGAGACCACCACCGAGATCGAGGTGGGCTCCGACTTCACGCTGTTCAACCGCCTGGGCGTCGAGTTCACCTGGATCAAGTCGGACACCCGCAACCAGATCCTCAACGTCCCGACCCCGTCGGCGCTGGGCTTCTCGTCGCAGTGGCGCAACGCCGGCACCCTGCAGAACCGGACCTTCGAGCTGGCGCTCAACCTGCCGGTGATCACCACGCAGGACCTGCAGTGGAACATCCGCGGCACCTGGGACCGCACGCGGACCTACGTGACCGAGCTGTTCATGCCGGAGTACTTCACCAGCGCCGCCACCGGGCAGGGGACCGGCTCGCTGTTCCTCATCACCGCCCGGCGCGACCAGAACAACGGCTTCCCGGTCAACCGGTACGGCAACATCTGGGGGCGCAAGTTCTACACCAGCTGCGGCATGCTCCCGCAGTCGGTGCAGGGGCAGTGCGGCCCGGGGCGCGCCTACCAGGTGAATGACGACGGCTATGTGGTGTGGACCGGCGAGGGGAACAGCTGGCAGGAAGGGATCACCAAGAACCTCTGGCAGACCAAGCTCCCCGCCGCGCAGTCGCCGTGGAACTACCCGCTGTACTTCGGGCACCCCATCGTGGACCGTCCCCTCAAGGGCGCGGTGGGCGAGGGGGTGGACAACAACCAGATCCTCGGGAACACGCTCCCCAGCTTCCGTGTGGGCTTCAACAACACCCTCACCTACAAGAAGTTCACCTTCTTCGGGCTGGTGGACGGCGTCTTCGGGCACCGCATCCAGAACCAGGGCGAAGGGTGGGGGCTGCTGGACCTGTCGTCGGGGTTCTTTGACATGGCCAACCGCTCGGTGCAGAGCGCCAAGCCGGTGGGGTACAGCTGGCGCGTGGGCGGCGCCGAGGGCGCCGGCTCCGGCGGCTTCTACGACCTGCTCGGCCCCAACAACTACAACACCGAGATCGGCAGCTACGCCAAGCTCCGCGAGCTGAGCCTGTCCTACCGGCTTGGGAAGATCGCCGGGCGCGGCGACTGGAACATCGCGGCGATCGGGCGCAACCTGTGGGTGTGGACGGGCTACTCCGGCTACGATCCCGAGGTGGGGGTCAGCGGCGGGCAGGCCGGCTCGGGGCTCATCAACCAGGTGGACGCCTTCGACTTCCCGACGCTCCGGCAGTACTCGTTCTCCATCTCCACGCGCTTCTAGGAGCGAGGCCCCATGATCCGATCCGCGCTCCGCGGCGCCGCCCTCCTGGCCGCCGCCGCCCTGCTGGCAGGGTGCGACACCGAGTTGGAGGTGATCAACCCCAACGCGGGGGAAACCCGTCGCGTGCTGGGCACCCCCAACGACGCCGAGAACCTTCTGGGGTCGTACTACCGCCGGTGGCACACCGGCGTGTACGGCTCCACGACGAACCTCGAGGGGATGATGAACGTCATGTCCCTCATGAACTACTCGTCGCTGGCCAACAACTGCCAGAACGCCCGGGCGCCCTTCGCCGGCGCCTTCAACGGCAACAACCCCGGCAACGTCTGCCAGGGGGAGCAGAACCGCCTGTACACCTTCATGGGGGAGGTGAACCGGGTGGCCTCCTCCTTCCTCCGGCAGATGAAGCCGGCGGCCGACGGTGGCGCCGACCTCAACCTGGGGTCGCCGGCGCGCAATGCGCGCGCCAAGGCGTACGCCGAGTTCCTGCGCGGGGTGGCCATCGGTTACACGGCGCTCATGCATGACTCGGTCGGCATCGTCACCGACGCCATGACCGCCGAGGATCCGGGCTCCCTGGTGGGGTACAAGGCGGCCTTTGACTCGGCCAGCGCCGCGTTCGACCGGGCGATCACCTACACCAACGAGAACGCCGCCGGTGCCGACGGCTTCCCGCTGCCGGCCACGTGGATTCCGTCCAACACCTCGTTCAGCAAGGCGGAGTTCGTCCGGCTCATCCGCAGCTACCGGGCGCGCATCCGCGCCAACCTGGCGCGCACCCCGGCGGAGCGGGCGGCGGTGAACTGGGACGCGGTCATCGCCGACGCGGAGGCCGGCATCACCGCCGACCACCAGATCACCACCAACACGGTGACGGGGCCGGGCAACTCGTGGCGCTCGCAGTACGGCGTGTTCGCGCTGTGGCACCAGATGCCGCCCTTCTACATCGGCATGGCCGACACGTCGGGGAGCTACGCGGCGTGGCTGGCCACGCCGCTGGGGGATCGCGGCGCGGGGAACGTGAGCTTCCTCATGGCCACCCCCGACCAGCGGTTCCCGCAGGGCGCCACCCGCGCGGCGCAGCAGACGGACTTCCAGCGCCAGCAGTGCCAGGCGGCGGCCACCGTGTGCAAGCGGTACTTCGAGAACCGTCAGGTTGGCGAGGACCAGAACCAGGGGCTCGGGTGGGGGTGGTCCAACTACAACCACGTCCGCTTCTTCTCCTGGCGCACCAACGGCGACGGCACCCAGCAGAACGGGAACACGCCGCACATGGTGAAGGCGGAGATGGACCTGCTGCGCGCCGAGGGGCAGTTCCGCAAGGGGAACCTGGCGCAGGCGGTGGCGCTGGTGAACCTGAGCCGCGTGGGCAACGGCAAGCTCCCCCCCATCGAGCTGGCCAGCGCCACGGCGCCGGTGCCGGGGGGGAACGCCTGCGTCCCCAAGGTGCCGTCGGCGCCCACCTTCACCACGGTCACCTGCGGCAACCTGCTGGAGGCCATCAAGTACGAGGTGCGCATCGAGACGGCCTACACGCACTTCGGGGCCTGGTTCCTCCCCGGACGCGGGTGGGGGGAGCTCCCCGAGGGGACGCCCACCTTCTGGGCGGTGCCGTACCAGGATCTGCAGGCGCGCGGCAAGCAGCTGGGCGAGCTCTACGGATCGGGGTTGGGCGCAGGGAACGCCCCCAACTCCACCGCTCCCAAGAGCGTCTATGGATGGTAAGCCGGTGGTCGCGGCGCGTGGCCTGATCGCGCGCGCCGCGGCACTGGTGGTGGGGTGCCTGCTGGCCACGGGGTGCTATTCCATGGTCCCCGTGCTCGGCAATGGTCCCCCTCTCGGGACGCGCGTGGAACTCCAGATCAACGATGCCGGCCGGGTGGCGTTGGGCGGCCCGGTGGCACCGGAGGTGGCGCGGCTCGAGGGGCGGCTGGTGGGGCAGGACAGCGCGCAAGTGGTGCTGTCGGTGCTGGCGGTCCACCTGCTGCGAGGGGGCGTGCAGGTGTGGAGCGGGGAGCGGCTCACGGTGTCCCGTGCGCACGTCTCCGAGCTCCGCGAGCGACACCTCTCGAAGTCCAAGTCGGCGATCGTCGCCGGCGCCGTCACGGCGGCGCTGGCGGTGGTCATCCGGCAGGGGATCCTGGGCGGGGGGAGCATCGACCCCACCGTCACCCCGCCGGACTCTGCGCAATCCGTACGAATCCCGTGGCCCTGAGCGGCTGCCGCACGTCTTTCCCACACGGAGTCTCACCATGCGTCGTCGTCACCTCCTGTCGGTGCTGAGCCTGGGGGCCGCGTTGGCGGTCACCGGCTGCAAGCCCGAGGAAGTCATCGCCACTCCCGACATCCCCACTGCAGGGATCCGGTTCATCAACGCCATCCCCGACAGCAGCGGGGCCTTCGGCGTCGACTTCCGGTTCGTGGACCTCGTCGAGAACTCCTCGGCGTTCCGCGTCCCGTTCCGCAACAACATTGTCACCGCCTCCGGCGTCCCGGCTTCCACCGAGATCCAGTTCAAGCCGGCGCAGGCCGGCTCGCGCCGCGTGGCCATCTTCCTCAACGACTCGCTGCAGGCGCTGGCCTCGGTCAAGCTGCGCGACACCACCCTCAATCTCACGGCCGGCAAGCTGTACACCGCCATCCTGTGGGGGAACGCGCGCGGCGGCGCCAACGCCATGCAGCTGCGCATCATCGAGGAGAACGTGGCCGACCCGGGGGCCAACGTGGCGGTGCGCGTCATCAACACCACCACCGATCCCATCGATGTGCGGCACTACGCGGCGGGGGGCACGGCGCCGGCCAATCCCACGTGGGCGGCGGTCCCGGGGCGCAGCGTCTCCAGCTACGTCACCATGCCCCCCTCCACCGCGGCGGCCCGCTACCGCTTCAACATCCGCGCGGCTGGCGGCGCGACCAACCTGATCGCCACCGACCCCACCGGACTGCCGGGGCAGCCCGCCTTCTCCACCGCCGGCCCCGCCGGCAAGCTGGACATCCAGCCGGTGCCCGGGCTGGATGTGGCCGGATCCGCGGTGTCGATCATCATCTTCCCCCCCTCGGTGGCGGGGGCCCCGCGTGTGCCGCAGACGGCCGCCTTCCAGGTGCCCGCCGCGTCCTTCGCGTGGGACCGGCGCCCGCCCAACTGCCCCACGGGCGCGCAGTGCACCTACCAGTAAGCGCCTCGCGGCGCGCGTGACCACGCGTTCCGCGCGCGGGACGACGGCCGCCGGCTCCCCAGCCGGCGGCCGTCGTGCGTCCGTCATCTCCCCGCTGGTGGACTTCCTGTCGGTGGGCGGGCTGTCGATGCTGGTGCTGGTCCCGCTGCTGCTCAGCGGGCGCACCGAGCTGGTGTGGTTGGGGGCGGGGGCGCAGGCCTATGTGGCCACCGCCGTCAACATGCCGCACTTCCTGGCCTCCTATCGCCTGGTGTACCGCGATGGGGCCACCATGCGGCGCCATCCGTGGGCCGCCTTCGGCATCCCCGCCCTCCTGCTGGCGGCCTGCGTGGCGGCGCTCTGGGAGCCCGTCGTGATGGGCACCCTGTTGGTCACCATCTCCAGCGTGTACCTGGCGTGGCACTACACCGGGCAGGTGTGGGGGATGATGGCGGTGCATGCGCAGCTGGCCGGCGTGCGCTGGGACGCCGGCGAACGCCGACTGGTCACGTGGAGCCTGCACATCCTGCTGGCGTGGCACCTGGCCTGGTTCCTGGTCACCCAGCTGCGCGACCCCGCGCGCGTGCGCCCGCTGTACCTGGCGGTGTCGGCCGCCACCCTGGTGGCGGTGGCGCTGGGTGTGGTGGCCTTCTGGCGGCTGGCCCGCCGCACCGGGCAGGCGGTGCCGCTGCTCGTGGTCACGCCGTGGCTGGCCCTGCTGGTGTGGTATGCCGCCATGGCGCGCGATCCGCGCGCGCTGTTCTGGGTGCAGATCGCCCACGCCCTGCAGTACCTGGCCTTCCCGTTGCGGGTGGAGCTCAACCACGCCGCGGAACGCCGACAGCGGAGGCCGGCGCGTGCCGTTCTCCCCGTCGCCGTGCACGCGGCCGCGTATGCGGCGCTGCTGCTGGCCGCCAGCTGGGTGGTGGCGCAGCTGGTGCCGGTGGCGCTCATGGGCGCGGTGGGGCGCGCCTTTGGCGAGGCGCCCGGCAACGCCGCCCCCATCCTGCTGCTCGCCTTCATCAACATCCATCACTACTTCACCGACGGCGTGCTCTGGAAGCTCCGCAACCCCGAGGTGCAGCGGCAGCTGTTCGCGCACGTGCCCCGACCCGCCTCGCCCTGACCGCCACCCGCGCCGCGAGCGTCGCCGTGCTGTTCGCCGTGCTGTTCGCCGTGCTTCACGCAGCGCCCCCTCACCCTGGAGGTTGACGATGCCGTCCATGCCACGTGGTTGTTCCGCGGTCCTCCTGAATGCCCCCGCCCTGCTGCGCCGCGTCCTCCCCGCCGTCGCGCTGCTCGCGTTGCTGGCCCCCTCGCTGGCGCACGCCCAGCGGCGCGGCATGGGGGAGCGTGACGTCAACTGGAACGCGGTGGCTGCCAAGAAGGCGCCCCCCACCCTGGCGGCCAAGGATGTGGAGGAGCTGGACCCGCTCGCGCTGCTGCTGGACAAGCGGAAGGACCTCAAGCTGACCGACCCCCAGGTGGCCGCGCTCACCGCGGCGCATGGCACGCTGACCGCCACCGTGGCCCCCACCCTCGCGCGCATCGACTCGCTGGGGAAGGCCATGCGCCCCACCACCACGCTGCAGGGCGCGGAGGACGAGGCCCGCATGGTGATCGCGCGTGACGCCGCCGGCACCGCGGTGCGCGAGGTGCAGCAGGCCTATGGCGCCGCCCTGGAGGCGGCGCTCCCCGGGCTGGAGCCGGCGCAGCAGGAGGCGGCGCGCAAGCAGCTGGACAAGCAGCAGGAGAAGGGGATGAAGGCGCTGCGCGAGAAGCTCGGCGGACGCGGCATGGGCGGACCGCCTCGCCGGTGACGCCGCGGCGGCAACGCCGCGCCGACCGTTCGCCCCGAACCGTCAGCGGTACAGCGCCGCCTTCGTCCAGATCACCAGCGACCCGCAGGTGTTGGTGTTCCCCCCCGTCCCCCCCTGAAACTGCGGGGGGGCGTTGGCGGGGCGCGGGAACAGCTCCACCGCCGCGATCTCGTCGTTGTTGAACATCCCCAGCATCGACTGGTCCACCTGCCGCTGCCCGTCCACGAACAGGGTGGCCAGGCACCGCCCGCCGCGGTTGTAGGGCAGCGTGATGATGAAGTTGCGGAAGCCGCTGCCGGTGCTGGTCACCTGCACGTTGGGGAGCATGGCGTACATCGCCGCCGGCGTGGCGTTCACCGGCAGCTCGCTGGAGTCGCGCATGTATCCCATGCCGCCGCGCTTGCGCTCCTCGATCTCGCGGATGCGCTGCGCCGCCTCCGCCGATCCCACCACCTTCACCACCTCCAGCGTGTTCACGCGACGCAGCTGCGCGCTGAACGCCACCGCCTCGTTGGCCACCACGTCCACGCTGCCGGAATAGGGGAGGCGCCCCAGCATGGACAGGTCCACCCGCCGCGTCCCGGCGGGGACCCGCGTCACCGCAAAGCGCCCGTCTCCGTCGGTGCGCGCCGGCTCCGCCCCGTCGATGATCACCCGCACCCCCGCCAGCGGCACCCCCGTGCTGTCGGCCACCAGCCCGGTCACCGTGCCGCGCGGGGCCTTGGCGGTGTCGCGCGTGCCCAGCACCAGGTCGCGCCGGCGCACCAGCACCCCGCGCCCCGACAGGTCGATCACTCCCGAGGCCAGCGCCTCGCGCATCCCCGCCAGCTGCACCGTCACGTCCACGGGGATCCCGCAGATGCCGTAGCTCCCTTCGTCGCCGGTCTCCGCGGTGCGCGCCCACCGCTTCACCGTCACATCGGCCCCCGGCGCGGCTCCGCTGGCCACGTCACGCCGGATGTCCAGCCACGCGGCCTCCACCGTGGTGCCGGGCGCCGGCGTGGCCCCATCGGACAGGCGCACGGTGCCGAACACGAACCCCGTGTCGCGCGCCGGGGGCTCGCTGCGGCACAGCGACCGCCACAGCGTGCGGAACGACGGCACCGCCAGCTGCACCGGCTCGGTGCCGTCCACGATGGTCCAGCGCGCCGTGGTGGCCGACAGCCCCAGCGAGTCGAGCACCGCATGCTGCAACGCAAAGGTGTAGGTGGCGGGGGGCAGGTTCTCGAAGCGGAAGCGGCCGAAGCGGTCGCTGAGGGCGGCGCGCGCCTGCCCCGCGATCGTGATGTACGCCCCCTCCAGCGGCTCCCCCGACAGCGAGTCGATGGCCGTGCCGTTGACCGTCACCCCGCGTGGTGCGGGCGCGGTGCGCGGCAGCGCGGCGCCTCCCCGCACCTGCGCCTGACCCACCTCCGCGACGGCGACCAGCGCCACCGTCAGGGCCGCGGCCAGCACGCGGGCCATCCCCGCCGGAATGGTCCGTGCCCTCATCGCGCCAGCTGCGCGCGCACCACGTCGGCCAGGCGCTTCTCCAGCGCCCCCTTCGAGGTGCACCGCATCCACGACTGGTTGAAGGTCGCCGGGCGAGCGTCCGCCTCCACCGTGGTGGTCAGCGTGGTGGCCTCCGCGCCCGCGGGGGTGAGCGTGGAGGTCACGCTCAGCATCACGTCGTACGAATCGGCGTTGGGGCCCACCTGCGTGGAGCCGCCGCAGTCGAGGTAGCGGCTGAGCGGCGCGCGCCCCAGCCGCTGGCGCACCTTGTAGCCCAGGTTGCCGATGGTGTACGTGCGCGGGTCCAGCGTCCCCACGGCCACGCCCACGCTGTCATAGGCCGCCCGCAAGGCTTCCCAGCTGCGCGCCACGGGGGCGGCCAGCTGCGCCACATCCCGGCTGGCCTCGGTGGACATCACCAGCGGCGCCCCGGCGATCTGCACCTGGCGCCGCTGGGGAACGGGGGCACCCGGCGCCGCGGCGGGCGCGGCGGGCGCGGCGGCACCGGACGACGGCGCGGCACCCCCTGAGGCACAGCCCATGAGGGCCGCCACGGGGGCCAACAACACCAGGACCAAGAAGCGCATGGGCTCGGGCGGGGCAGGAGGGTGGACGCCGGAGCCGCCGCACGACCGGGGTGCGGCAGGCACCCGTGCAGCGGACGTCGGGGGAAATCTATGGGGTGGGCGTGAGAACGAGGCGATGGTCCACCACCCGATTGGCCGCAAAGGGCACCTGCGCCGTGAGGGGGGCAAACCCCTCGCGCGTGACGGTCACCTGATGGGTGCCCGGCGGCACCCCCTCCAGCCGGAACCGCCCCGCCTCCGAAGTCAGCGTGGCGCGGGACAATCCCGGCAACCGCACCTCGGCGTACGCCACCGGAGCGCCCTCCGCATCCACCAAGCGACCGGTGAAGCTCGCCGCACCCACCACCGCGCTGTCCAAGGTCACGTCCACCCGGGCCGCTCGGCGGGCCAGCGGCAGCCGCACTTGCTGGGGCGCGCCGCCGGGCGCCAGCACGGCCGCCACGCGGTCCTCCTCCACCGCCACGGTCACCGTCACGGGCAGCTCCACGGGCACGCCACACACCCGATACGTCCCCGCACTGTCGGTGCGCGCCTCCACCCAGCGCAGACGCGGCACGGCCGTGCCGTCCGGGAGCAGCTGTAGCGCGCGGTCATGCCAGCTGACGGTCAGCCGCACGGACCACGCGGCCGCCCCCTCGCCACGTGGCGGCACCCGCACGCGCCCCACCAGCAGCCCCCCCTCGCGTCGCGCGCCACAGGCCGCCGCCAGCAGCGCCCCGGCCGGCGGCAGCGTCACCTCCAGCCGCCGCTGCGCGCCGCTCACCCGCACCGCCGCGCGATGCACCGTGCCAATCGAGTCCAGCCACGGCGTGCGCACCTCCACCTGATAGTCGCCGCGCGGGATCCCCCCCAGCAGGAACGCGCCGCTGCTGTCGGTCACGCTTTCCAGCAGCGTCCCTGCCAGCGACACCCGCGCCTCCGCAATCGGCGCACCGCTGTCCGGATCGCGCACCACGCCAGTGAGCAGCGTGCCCGCCGCCTCCCCCTCGGCCATCACGGGCCCCCCGTCGTGCAGGATCACAGGGACCGCGGTGATGGCGCCACCCACCGGGAACACCATGGTCTCCGGCGCCGTGCGCCCCCGCACCAGCTGCAGTTCCATCACGTCCCCCACCGCCACCCCGTCGCACAGCAGCAGCCGTCCGTCCGCGTCGGTGGTCCCTCGCTCGGCCACCACCACCCAGTCCCCGCCGCGTGACCGCCGCAGCCGCCACGCCACCCCCGCCAGTCCCATCCCGGTGGGATCCACCACGCGCGCCACCACCATGGCGCCGGTCCCCCGGGCACCACCGGGGCACGCGGGGCGCAGGAACCCCTCGGCCGTGGGGAGATCCAGCGTCAACCGGACGGTGTCGCCCGCGTCCACCACCGGGGCCAGCGCCGTGGGAAGCGCCACCCCCAACGGCGCCAGCACCGAATCCCGCACCACCACCGCGTACGGTCCCGGCAGCACGTGCGGCAGCTCCACCAGCCCGTCCACGTCCGTGTCCGCGCGGTAGTCCGTGTCGCGCAGCCCCACGGTCACGCCGGCGGCACGCAGCCCCGTGGCCGTGCGCACCGTCAGCCGCACCGTCCCCAGCGGCGCCTCCCACCGCGCCCCATCCTGCCATGCGGCGTGCGCCAGCGCCCCCCCCACCTCGGTGATCACCGGCGTCGCGCCCCCCGCGTCACCGCCGTCGGCGCTCCGACGACTGGGGGGCGCCAGCGTGCGCAGCCACCACTGGTCAATCAGCACCACCCCGCTGGGCATGGCGCGCAAGCGCACGGCGCCGCCGGCCCCGGCGCGCTGGGCCGCCTCCTCCACGCCAGCGTAGCGGAACGTGATGCCGGTGACCGCGCGCGCCAGCGTGTCGATCCACAACGCGCCCTCGATGTCCACGCGATCGCGCTCGCGCCGCGCCGGCTCGAAGGCCACCCCCACCTCGGTGGGGCGCGCCGCGTCGTCCGGCGCCCGGTGAAAGCAGTAGCCGGCCGCAAAGCCGGGATCCAGCAGCACGCGCGCATCGGGGCCGAACAGCAGCTGGTCCCCCTGCTCTCGCGTGCGGAACCCCAGGCGCACGAAGTCGGCGCCGCTGCGCGTGGCGCCAAAGGAGGCGGTGGACGCTTCTCCGGAATCCACGCGCACCTGCTGCCGCACGATGGTGCGCCCGTCGGCCGCGTACTCGCGCGTGTAGGCCAGCCGCACCACGGCAGCCGGCGAGGTTTCGTGCGCCACCTGCATGGCCAGCAGCCCCGTGCGCGCCTCCTCCAGCAGGGCGGCCGCCTCCTCGCGGTCGGGGCGGGCACGGCAGCGCGCCGCATTCACCTGCACCCGCCCCAGCAGCGTGGGGAGGCGCACCAGCGTCAGCGTGATCTCCGGCAGCGGCCCGTCCGTGCCACGTGGCAGCGCGGTCCCCTGCGGGCGATACCCCAGCCGCAGCGCCTGCACCCGCGCCGCGGGGCGCGCCAGCGGCACGGCAAAGCGCCCGTCCTCCCGCGTGACGGTGCGCGCCACGGTGTCGCCCCGCGCCCCCAGGGCCAGCACCACGGCGCCGGGGACCGCCGCCCCACTGGCGCTGTCGCGCACGGCGCCCCGCAGGAGGGGGAGCGGTTGGGCTCCCGCCGGGAGCGCCACGGGGCCGAGTGCCGCCAGCAGCAGCGCCGTCAGCGTCACGGCCACCCGCGCGAGGCGCCTCCCCCACGCCGCCATGCGGATCGTCAGCCGCGCTGCACCGGACATGCTGGCAAGATGACGGGCCGCCCCGCGCGCCGCCACGGGGGCCGCGCCTTCGACGTGCGTGTCGCCGACCTACTCGGTACGTTCTGACCATGCCACCGTCCCGCTCTGCGCCGTCTGCTTCGCGCCCCCCGGTCGCGTGCGTCCGCGTGGCCGCGCACGGGCTGCAGTCACACTGGCGTCACGTTCGGCTGCTGGTGACGGGGCTGCTGCTGGGGGGAGGGCTGCTGGCCGGCTGCACCCGTGCGCCGGCCACCGACGGCCGCCTGGTGGCCGAATGGATGGCGCAGCTGTACGGGACCATCCGCGCGGAGCGGCTCTCCCCGCCCGTGGCGTCGCGGCTGTCGGCGTACGCGTCGGTGGCGCTGTACGCGGGGCTGGCCGCCGGGGACCCGACAATGGCCCCGCTGGCCACGGTGCTGCCGGCGGGGCCGGCACTCCCCGCTGAGGCCACGCGTCCCGACGGGGACGACCGCCCGGATGGCACGTTGGTGGCCGTGGCGGCCGAGCACGCCCTGCTGGACGCCCTGCTGGCGGAGGGGCTCCCCACTACGCGCGCCGCGGTGGCGCGCCTGGCCGACTCGCTGGAGGCCGCTCGGCGGGCGCAGGGGGTGTCGGCGCCGGACGCCGAGGCGGCGCTGGCGCTGGGGCGCGGCATCGGGGAGGCGGTGGCTGCGTGGGCCGCCACTGATGGCTTTGCCGAATCCCGTGGACGCCCGTACCGGCCGCCTGTGGGGGAGGCGCGGTGGGTGAACGACGCCCCGGTCACCGAGTACGCCACCCACAGCCTGTCGGCGGTGAGCGAGCTGGTGCGCCCCGACAACCCGGCCAATCGGCTGCGCGACGACAACCGCGACGACCGCGGGCTGGTCCTGAACCGCCCCAAGGATGCCCCGGGAGGGACGCTGCCGCCGGTGAACATGGCGGGGGCCACCGAACCCTACTGGCGCGCGCAGCGCCCCTTCGTGCTGGCCGCGTGGGACGCCTGCCCCCTCGTGCCGCCCCCCGCGTACGGCACCACCCCCGGGGCCCCGCTGTACGCCGAGGCGCGCGCCGTGTGGGAGGCCGCGCGGCAGCGCACGCCGGCGCGCGACTCGGTGGCGTACTACTGGGCCGACAACGCGGGGGAGACCGGCACGCCGGTGGGGCACTGGATGGCCATCGTGGCGCAGCTCATCCGCGACCGCGCGCTGCCGGCCCCGGTGGCGGCGCGCGTGGCGCTGGCCACGGCGCTGGCGCAGGCCGACGCGTTCATTGCGGCCTGGGGGTACAAGTATCAGGTCAGCCTGCTTCGGCCGCGCACCTATATCCGGCGCGTGCTGGATCCGTCGTGGGAGCCGCTGATCCCCACGCCGCCGTTCCCCGAGTATCCGGCGGGGCACTCCACGCAGTCGGCGGCGGCCGCGGCGGCGCTCACGGGGGTGCTGGGGGCGCTGGAATTCGAGGACCGCACCAGCGTGGCCATCGGGCACGCCCCGCGGCGCTTTGCCAGCTTTGCGGCGGCGGCGGACGAGGCGGGGTGGTCGCGGGTGCTGGCGGGGGTGCACTTCCCGGCGGGGGACCTGGCGGGGCGGATGCTGGGGCGGTGCGTGGGGGCGGCGGTTGCCGCGCGATTCGCCAATAGCGAGACACCATCGCGTCTATGAAACAGCATCATACAGACAAAAGACCGACGCCAATGCGCCATCATCGCCGTATCACGCGCGGCCTCCTGCTCCTGGCGCTGCTCGACACCGCCGCCTGCAACGACCGCACCCCGCCGCCCCCCACCTGGGTAGACGCCCAGGGCCACCGCTGGCACCCCCTGCAGGTGTCCGGGCGCGCCCCCGGCTTTGACGCCATGGACCCCGCCCGCACCGGCGTCCGCTTCACCAACACCGTCGCCGACTCCCTCCTCGAGCGCAGTCGCGTCTTCGCCCACGGCGCCGGCGTGGCCATTGGCGACGTGGACGGCGACGGCCGCCCCGACCTGGTCCTCGCTCGCACCGACGGCTGCAACGCCCTCTACCGCAACCTGGGCGCCTGGCGCTTTGCCGACGTCACCGATAGCGCCGGCGTGGGCGCCTGCGGCCGCCACACCACCGGACTGCTGCTGGCCGACGTGGACGGCGACGGCGACCTGGACCTGCTCATGACCGCCGTGGAGGCGCCCCCCGCCCTCTATCGCAACGACGGGCGCGGGCGCTTTGCCCCGGTGGCCGACTCGGCGCTGGCCGCCGCCGGCGTGAGCGGCACCACCATGGCCATGGCCGACGTGGACGGCAGCGGCCGCCTCGCGCTCTACGTGGCCAACTACAAGCCGTACCTCGTGGACGACGTGGTCCCGCCGCAGCAGCGCGCCGTCAACCAGCTGATGCGCCAGCGCGCCGGCGGCCAGGTGGAGGTGCGCGAGCCCTTCGTCGCCGACTACAAGGTCGTCAACCGCCCCGACATGGGCGGCGTCCGGATCACGCAGCGTGCCGTCCCCGATGCCTTCTTCACCCTGGGGCCGGACGGCCGCTTCACCCGCGAGGCGCTCACCGCCGGGCGCTTTCGCGATGCCGATGGCCGCCCCGTGGCCGAGCCCCCCGAGTCGTTTGCGCTGGGCGCGCGCTTTGCCGACCTCACCGGCGACGGCGCCCCCGAGCTGTACGTGGCCAACGACTACGAGGACCCCGACCAGCTGTGGGTCAACGACGGCACCGGCCGCTTCCGCCTGGGGGGCGCGCGCGCGCAGCGGCAGCTGAGCCACTCCGCCATGGGCGTGGACATCGCCGACATCGACGGCGATGCGCGCCCCGACCTCTTCGTCACCGACATGCTGGGCACCGGGCGGCAGCGCGTCACGCAGATCCCCACGCACGCCGCCCTCCCCAAGCGCCCCGGTGCCCTGGAGCTGCAGCTCCAGCAGCAGCGCAACACCCTCTTCCTCAACGCCGGGCAGGGCACCTTCACCGAGGTGGGGATGGCCGCCGGCGTGACCGCCACGGGGTGGTCGTGGGGCACGCACTTCCTCGACGTGGACCTGGACGGCTGGCAGGACCTGCTGGTGGCCAACGGCCACCCGTGGGACATCATGGATGCCGACGTGCAGGAGCGGTTGCAGAATCGCTTCACCGAGGTGCCCTGGCGCCGCATCCGCTGGGAGTTCCCGCGGCTGCCCCTCGCCAACGTGGCCTTCCGCAATCGCGGCGACCGCACCTTTGCCGACGCCTCCGCCGCGTGGCGCTTTGGCACCGCCCCCGATGTGTCGCACGCCATCGCCACCGGCGACCTGGACGGCGACGGCGACCTGGATGTGGTGGTCACGCGCCTGGGGGAGCCGGTGCAGCTGCTGCGCAACGACGCGCCGGCGCCCCGCGTATCGGTGCGCGTGCTGGGCGCGGCCCCCAACACGCAGGCGGTGGGCGCGGTGATCCGCCTGCTGGGCGGCGCCGTGGCGGAGCAGCGCCGCGAGGTGACGGCGGGGGGCGTGTACCTCGCCCACAGCGACCCGGTGGCCAGCTTTGCCATGGGCGCGGCCGACAGCGCCACGCTGGTGGTGGAGTGGCGCGACGGGCGCCGCACCACCATTGCCGGCGTGCGCGCCAACCGGCATTACGAAGTGCGCGCCACGGGGGCCGTTCCGCGCCCGCGCGCCGACACGGCGACGCCGACACCACTGTTCGCCGACGCCACCGCCGAGCTGGGCGGCCATCGCCACCTGGAGGACGCGTTCGACGACTGGGACCGCCAGTACCTCCTCCCTGAGGCGCTCTCGCAGCCGGGCCCCGGCGTGGCCTGGACCGACCTGGACGGCGACGGCACGGAAGAGCTGCTGGTGGGAAGCGGCGTGGGCGGGCGCATCGCGCTCTTTCGCTGGCAGGGGGGGCGCCTGGTGCCGCAGCCGGCGCAGGGGCCCGTGGCGCCGGTGGACTTCACCGCGCTCCTGGGCGCACGCGTGGGCGGGCGCTCCACGGTGCTGGCCGGGGCCTCCACCTGGCAGCTGCGCGACGAGGCGCTGCGCATGGCGCAGCCCGCCGTGATGGCCATCGACGCCACCGGCGCGCGGCTGGCGTCGGTGGCCACCGGCGCCGTGGGCTCGCACCAGGCGGCCACGGTGCCGCTGGCCATGGCCGACGTGGACGGCGACGGCGACCTGGACCTGTTCGTGGGCTCGCGCGCCGAGCCGATGCGCTATCCGGCGCCGGTGTCGTCGGGGCTCTTCCGGCAGGTGGACGGGCGCTTCGAGTTGGACCCGGACAACAGCGGCCGCCTGCGCGACATCGGGCTGGTGACCGCCGCCACCTTCGCCGACGTGAGCGGCGACGGGCACCCCGACCTGCTGCTGACGCGCGACTGGGACACGCCGGTGCTGCTGCTCAACGACGGGCGCGGCCGGCTGCACGACGCCACGCGCGCGTGGGGGTGGGACGCCGTCCCCGGCCGCTGGACCGCGCTCGGGGTGGGGGACCTTGATGGCGACGGGCGTCTGGACGTGGTGGCCACCAGCTGGGGGCGCAACACCGCCATGCCCGCCGACAGCGCCGCGCCCCTGGTGCTGGTCTCCGGCCCCTTTGGCTCGCGCGGCGAGATGGAGATGCTCCCCGCCCGCCACGACGCGCGCGTGGGGGGGCTGGCCCCCTTCACCAGCTATCCGCGCGCGCGGCTGGCCATCGCCGACCTGGTGAGCCGGGCCGCCACCTTTGGCGCCTACGCCGACGCCACGGTGCCGCAGCTGCTGGGGAGCGCCATGGCCTCGGCGCGGCAACAGACCGTGCCGTCGCTGGACCATCGGCTGTTCCTCAACCGCGGCACCCGCCTGGAGGCGGCGCCGCTCCCGGCGGAGGCGCAGTGGGCCCCGGCCTTCGCCGCCGCCGTGGCCGACTACGACGGGGACGGCACCGAAGACTTGTTCCTGGGGCAGAACTTCTCCCCCACGGTGGTGGGCGTCCCCCGCTACGATGCCGGCCGCGGCCTGCTGCTGCGCGGCACCGGGGGCGGGGCCTTCGCGCCGCTCTCGGTGGTGCAGTCGGGGATCGAGGTGTTGGGGGATCAGCGCGGCGTGGCCTACGCCGATCCCGATGGCGACGGCCGGCTGGATCTGGTGGTGTCGCAGAACGGCGCCGCTACGCGCTTCTTCCGCAACCGCGGGGCGCAGCCGGGGATCCGCGTGCGCGTGGACGCCGGCCCGGCGAATCCCACCGGCGTGGGCGCGCAGCTGCGCCTGGTGTACGCCCCCGCGGCCGCGGGCGGCGAGCGCATGGGCCCCGTGCGCGAGATTCAGGCGGGGAGCGGCTCCCTCTCGCAGCACGGCGCCGTGACGGTGCTCGGGGCCGCCGCGCCCCCCGTGGCGCTGTGGGTGCGCTGGCCGGGTGGTGGCGAGCAGCGTGTGCCGCTGGCCGCCGGACAGCGCGAGGTGACCCTGCGGCGCGGTCGGTAGCGCGGGGGGCGGAACGCGTGGTCGACGGGGGCCGTTGGCTCGGCCCCCGGCCGTCCCCTACCGCCGCCCGGACATCGGCGTCCGCGTCCAGATCACGATCGTCCCGCAGGGCGGCCCCGCCGAGGGGAGCGGCGTGAACTCCGACGGCACGGTGGAGAAGCTGGCGTACAGCTCGATCCCCTCGATGTCCAGCGCCGGGATGTCGTCCGCCTCCCCGCCGGACATCCGCGCTCCGTCCACCCACAGATTGGGCTGGCACACCGTCCCGCGCGAACCGGTGTACGACACGAACCGCACCCGCCCGCGCACCACGTTCACGCCGCGCTTGAGCCGCAGCACGTCGCTCACGCGCGCCGTGTTGCGCGCCAGGATCTCCTCGCGCGTGACGAAGATGCCCGTGCCCCGCGCGCGTCGCTCCTCGAACCCCTTGGTCCCCGCGCGCGTGTAGCGCGGCGCCGTCACGTCCACCGGGTCCAGCGCCTGCGGGGCGCGCGCCAGGTGCACCAGCAGCGTGTCCCACGTCCGGCCCTGCAGCGCCAGCCGCACCGTCACCGGCACGTACCCCACCAGCCGCACGACCAGGGTCAGGCTGTCCTCGGCCGGGGGGCTCAGCGTGAAGGCGCCCCGCGCATTGGTGCGCGTGGCCTGTGCGCCCGCCTCCACGGTCACACCTTCCAGCAGGTTGCCCACCGGGTCGCGCACCACGCCGATCACCTCGCGACGCACCGCGCCCTGCGCGTCACTCCCGCGCGGGACCGCCACGGCCAGGACCGCGGCCACCGCGACGGCGGTCGGCCACGGGCGTGCCCAACGGCGACGAGCGAGCAAGGGGGGGAGGGGCACGGCGCGGGGGACAGGGGAAGGGACGACGCCCGAGGGAAGATCGCCCGGGGTGCGCCGCACTCGCCAGCAGGGAATCTCTCCCGCAGTTTCCCTGCCATGTGCCGACACCTCCGCCCGTCTCGCCAGCCGCGCCTCCTCCTGGCCGTGCTTTCGGCCCTGGCCGCCACCCCCCTGGCCGGCGGGGCGCAGGGGCGTCCCCCGGCCGCCGAGCCCTCCCGCATGCCGCCGCCGGGGTGGAAGCACTCCCCCGCCCGCTATGAGGCGCTGCTCTGGCAGCGCGACGTGATGGTCCCCACGCGCGACGGCGCCCGCATGGCCACCGACCTGTACCGTCCCGCCCGCGGGGGCGTGCCGGTGGAGGGGCGCTTCCCCGTGCTGCTCAACCGCACCCCGTACAACAAGCAGTCGCTGGCGGAGCAGGCGGTGTTCTACGCCGAGCGCGGCTACGTGGTGGCGCTGCAGGACGCGCGGGGGCGCTACAAGTCGGAGGGGGCCTTCTCCAAGGTGCAGCCCAAGGATGCCACCGACGGGTGCGACACCATCGAGTGGCTGGCGCGCCAGCCCTATGCCAACGGGCGCGTCGGGATGTGGGGCACGTCGTTCTCCGCGCACATGCAGGCGGGCGCCGCGCAGTGCAACCCGCCCGCGCTCAAGGCCCTGCTCCTCAACATGGGCGGGCTCAAGAACGGCTGGGACCACGGCGTGCGCTACCGCGGCACCTACGAGTTCGGGCGGCAGCTCACCTGGGCGTGGAGCCAGCTGCTGGCCGATGCGCGCACCGATGACGTGAAGGCGCTCCTCACGCGCGATAAGGCCGAGCAGTGGTACGACGTCACCGCATGGCGTCGCGGCGTCAACCCGCTGGCGGTGTCGTCGCAGTACGAGGGGTGGTTCTTCGACTTCTGGGAGCGCGCCGACTACGATGCCTCGTGGAAGGACCCGATGCTGGCGTGGGACGAGCACTACCCCGCCACCGCCGACATCCCCATGCTGCACGTGGGTGGCTGGTACGACATCTTCCTGGCCGGCACGGTGGGGAACTTCCAGGGGCTGCGCGCCCTCAAGCGCGCGCCGCAGCAGCTGCTCATCGGCCCGTGGACGCACGGCGGCAACAACCGCACCTATGCCGGCGACGTGAGCTTCGGCGACAGCGCCGCCATCCCCGATTTCCTCACCGACTTCCACGTCCGCTGGTTCGACCACCACCTCAAGGGGGAGGCCAACGGTGCCGAGCGCGACGCGCCGGTGCGGCTGTTCGTGATGGGCACGGGCGACGGGCGCAAGGATGCCGACGGACGGCTGTCGCACGGCGGCTACTGGACCACCGCCGACCGCTGGCCGCTGCCGGGCACGCGCACGGTGCCGTACTACTTTCACGCCGGTGGCGGGCTGCGCCCCTCGCGCCCCGCGGCGGCCTCCAGCGGCACCAGCTACACCTTCGATCCGTTCCACCCGGTCCCCACCATCGGGGGCGGCTCGTCGGCGCGCCTCAAGGACGGCGCCTACAACCAGCGCGAAGACCCGCGCTTCCCCCCCTCGGCCGCGCCGTGGCGCCCCCTGCGCGCGCGCCCCGACGTGGTGGTGTTCCAGACCGAGCCGCTGGCGGAGGACCTGCTGGTGGCCGGCCCCATCACCGTGGAGCTGTACGCCAGCGCCTCCACCGTGGACACCGACTTCACCGCCAAGCTGGTGGACGTGTACCCCAGCAGCACCGACTGGCCCGGTGGGTTTGACCTCAACCTCACCGACGCCATCGTGCGCGCGCGCTACCGCGCCTCCCGCACCACCGCGCAGCCGCTGGTGCCGGGGCGCGTGACGCGCCTCGTCATCGAGCCCTTCCCCACCGCGAACGTCTTCAAGAAGGGGCATCGCATCCGCGTGGACATCAGCAGCAGCAACTTCCCCCGCTTCGACGTGAACCCCAACACCGGCGCCCCCAGCGGCCCCCCGCGGGAGATGGTCCCCGCGCGCATCACCATCCGGCACGACGCGCAGCACCCCTCGCGCATCCTGCTGCCGCTCGTCCCCCTCGCCCGCTGACCCCCGTGCCTGTCCCCCCCGAGTCCGCCGTGCTCACGCTCCTCGCCTACGGCATGGTGGTCACCTTCATGGCGCTCATCATGACGCGCCGCCTGTCGCCGCTCACCGCGCTGGTGCTGGTGCCGGTGGCCTTCGCGCTGCTGGGCGGCTTCCGCGCCGAGCTGGGGCCCATGATGCTGGAGGGGATCGGCAAGCTGGCCCCCACCGGGGTGATGCTGCTGTTCGCCATCCTCTACTTCGCCATCATGATTGACGCCGGGCTGTTCGAGCCCTTCGTGGCGCGCGTGGTGCGGCTGGTGCAGGGAGACCCGGTGCGCGTGGTGGCGGGGTCGGCGGTGCTGGCGCTGCTGGTGTCGCTGGACGGCGACGGCTCCACCACCTACATGATCACCACCGCGGCCATGCTGCCGCTGTACCACCGCCTGGGGGTGCGGCCGCTGGTGCTGGCGTGCGTCACGATGCTGGCGTCGGGCGTGATGAACCTGCTGCCGTGGGGCGGTCCCACGGCGCGCGCCGCCAGCGCGCTGGGGGTCCCCGTGGACGCCGTCTTCCTCCCCATGATCCCCGCCATGGTGGTGGGCGCGCTGTGGGTGCTGTTCGTGGCGTGGCGGCTGGGGGTGGCGGAGCGCGCGCGGCTGGCGGGCGCCACCGCAGCCGGGGGCGCGCCCGGGGTCGCCGCGGCCGCACCGGACCCGGTGATGGACACCGCGACCACCAGCGGCACGGCCTTCCCCACCCACGCCACCGGCTGGCGCGCCGTCGCCAACGTGGCGCTCACCGCCGCGCTGCTGGCCGCGCTGGTGCTGGCGCTGCTGCCCCTGCCGGTGCTGTTCCTGCTGGCCTTCGCGGTGGCGCTGGTGGTCAACCACCCCACGCTGGCGGCGCAGAAGGCGCTGCTGCACCGCCACGCCGGCAACGTGTTGGCGGTGGTGGGGCTCATCTTCGCGGCTGGTGCGTTCGTGGGGATCCTGTCGGGGACGAAGATGGTGGACGCCATGGCCGCCAGCGTCGTGGCCTTGGTGCCCCCGGCGCTGGGGCCGTACCTGGCGCCGGTCACGGGCGTGCTCAGCGTGCCGTTCACCTTCTTCATTTCCAACGACGCGTTCTACTTTGGCGTGCTCCCCGTGCTGGCCAAGGCGGGGGCGGCGTACGGCATCAGCGCCGAGGCGATGGCGCGCGCGTCGTTGGTGGGGCAGCCGGTGCACCTGCTCAGTCCGCTGGTCCCCTCCACCTTCCTGCTGGTGGGGTTGGCCGGCGTGGAGTTTGACGCGCACCAGCGCAAGACGCTGGGGTGGGCGCTGGGGGCGTCGCTGGTGCTGCTGCTGGTGGCGCTGCTGGCGGGGGTGGTCCCCTGGCGCGGCGCGGCTATCCCGGCAGGAATGGGGTGAGCAGCGCCAGCGTGCGCTGCGTGGCGCCGCGTTCGGCCTCCACCAGGGCCGAGGCGGCCAGCCCCGCTGCCAGGCGCGTGTCGGCGTCGGTGAGCCACTGCCGCAGCGTCGCCGCCAGCGCGCCCTGATCGGTCGCCACGGCCGCGCCGCCGCCGGCCAGCAACAGCCCCGCCTCTCGGCTGGTGTGGTGGCGCGGGCCAAACAGCACGGGGGACCCAAACACCGCCGGCTCGATCACCGAATGCAGCCCCGCGGCATGGAAGCCACCCCCCACATAGGCGGCGGTGGCCAGTGCATACAGCTCCCACAGCACCCCCACGCGGTCCACCACCACCACGTCGGCGTCCGCGGCCATGGCGCTCCCTCCCGCCTCCACCTCGGCCAGCGTGTGCGCCCGCACCCCGGCCTGCCGCGCCCACGCCAGCACGGGGGCCAGGTGCGCGGGGGTGGGCTCGTGCGGGGCAATCACCAGCCGCGCGTCGGGGACCGCCTTGCGCAGCTGCTCCCACGCGGGGAGCAGCACCGCCTCGTCGGCGGGCCAGGTGGAGCCAGCCACCACCGTGGGGCGGCCGTCGGCCAGCGGGGCCAGCAGCGGGCTGCCCCGGTTGGCGCGCCGCGACCGCTCCCACGCCTGGTCAAAACCCGTGTCCCCCGTCACGCGGATCACGTCGCGCCGTACGCCCAGCGCCACCAGCCGCTCGGCGTCGCGCGCGTCGATGGCGCCCACGCCGGCCAGGGCGCGATAGGTGTCGCCCAGCAGCTGCCTGGCCCACCACCCCCGCCGCCCCGAGCGCGGCGACAGCGTGGCGCTCAGCAGCACCACCGGCCGCTGCCGCCGCGTGGCGCGCTCCACCAAGTGCGGCCACACGTCCAGCTTGACGAACGCCAGCACCGACGGCCGCAGCGCGGCCAGCAGCGCCTCGGCCTCGGCCACGCCATCCCACGGCAGGTACCCGGTGATGTCGGCCCCCATGGCCGCCGCCAACCGCTCCGCGCTGGGGGAGAAGTGTGTGTAGGCCTGCTGCACGTCGGGGCGCATGGCCCGCAGCGCCTGCGCCACGGGGCGCGCCTGCAGCCCCTCGCCCACGGAGGGGGCATGGAACCAGGCCAGCGGCTTCCCCGCCTGCCGCTGCTGCGCCGCCTGCCGCTGCAGCGAGGCCAGCGCCATGCGGCGCGCATGAAAGGTCTGCTGCAGCTTGCCGCCCCCGGCGGGCGCCAGGGCGCTGGCGGCGCGCGCCGCGCCGATCGCCCCGTGGTAGAAGGGGCGAATCCACCCCCTCACGGCTGCGCGGGGCCCCCGGCGCCGCCCCGCGGGCGGCTGCGCGCCACCACCAGCGCCGTGTCCACGGCGCGGCGGAAGTCCACCCACGGAATCGCCCCCTCCACCAGGAAGTCGCCGATCAGGAAGGTGGGGGTGGAGCGCACGCCGGCGCGCAGCGCCTGCTGCACGTCGTTCTGCACCAGCGCCTCGATGGCCCGCGACCGACGGCAGCTGTCAAACTGCCCCGCGTCCAGCCGGAGGTCGCGCCCCAGCCGGTTCAGCAGCGGCGACACGTCGGTCATCTTCCCCACCGTCTCCTGCCGGGCGAAGAGCGAGTCGGCGTACTCCCAGAAGCGCCCCTGCGCGCCGGCGCACAGCGACGCCACCGCCTCCGCCTTGGCGTGGCGGTGCGTGTTGAGGGGAAACTGCAGGTACACCATCCGCACCGTCCCCTTGTCGATGTAGTCGCGGCGGAGGTTGGCCATCGACTGGTCGTGCCACTGCCGGCAGTAGGGGCACTGGAAGTCGCTGATCATCACCACCGTCATGGCCCGTTCGTTCCCCAGCAGTCGCCCGACGTCGGCCCGGGTGACCAGCGCGGCGTCGCCGGTGTCCGGCAGGGCGGCCGCCGGGGCCCCGG
>JBEIJM010000007.1:0-41822 GCA_040380205.1 Gemmatimonadaceae bacterium | reverse complement strand
TTGCTCGAATCGCAGCATGTCTTTCAGCTGTTTCAGAGTCAAGAAACAAACCGCGGACAGGGTTAAGCCAGTCCGGTGGGCGCGAAGAATATGGAGTTGAAGAGGGAAGATCGGCAGCGGCGCCGGCGGCGCCCCCGGCGGCGGTCCCCGCGCTGGCCCCGGTGGAGCTCACCGCCGCGGACTACCGCATGACCGGGCTCTCGCTCGCCGGCCATCCCATGGCGCATGCGCGCGCGCTGCTGGCCCCCAACGGGGTGCGCACGGCGGCCGACCTCTGTGCGGCGGGGCGTGATGGCGAGGCGGTGGCCGTGGCCGGGCTGGTCATCTGTCGGCAGCGCCCCGGCACCGCCAAGGGGTTCGTCTTCCTCACGCTCGAGGACGAGACCGGCATGGTGAACGTCGTCGTCACGCCGGCGCGCTTCGAGCGGCAGCGGGAGCTCATCTCCGGCACGCCGCTGCTGCTGGTGCGCGGAGTGCTGCAGGTGGAGCAGGGGGTGGTGAACGTGCGGGGGGCCCGCTTCCTCCCGCTGGCGCTGGGCGGGGGGGAGCAATTCGTGGCGGGGCGCGACTACCGGTAGCAGTATTGGGCGGTCCGGCGGGCCCTGCCCCGCGCGGCGTGCCTGTCCCTCCCCTTCTTCCGTCCCGTTCATGCTTCGACTCTTCCGTCCCCGCGCCGTGCCGCCGGCGGCGCTGGTGCTCGCCCTCGCGGGCGTGGCGGGTGCCGCGTCCGCGCAGGGCGCGCCCCAGCCCGACGCGGCGCGCCCCGTGCGCGCCAACTGGGCGCTCGCCAACCGGTTCACGGCCGCCGCGCTGCGCCCCATCACCTACACGCAGGCGGTGCAGCCGCGCTTCCTGGGCAAGAGCGACAGCCTGTACTACTACTGGCGTGACCGGAACGGCGCGCGGTTCATGCTGTACGTGCCGTCGCCCACCGGGGGCGTCAAGCGTCCGCTCTTCGATCCCGCGCAGCTCACCGAGCAGCTCACGCGCCTGGCGCGCAAGCCGTACGACGCCACCACGCTGCCGTTCCAGAGCATCACCTTCCTCAAGAACCACCAGGCGTTCCGCTTCACCGTGGACACCGTGCGCTACGAGTGGACGCTGGCCTCGGCCACGCTCAAGGCGCTGGGGCGTCCGCCGCGCACGCCGCCGGCTGACGAGGAGCGCGACGCGCAGCAGGGCAGCGGGGGTGGTGGTGGCGGCGGGGGGATGGGCGGCGGGGCGCGCGGCGAATACCGGAACTTCGCCCCCGACAGCACCGCGTTCGTGTTCGCGCGCGACCACAACCTGTTCCTGGTGGAGGTCGGGAAGCCCGACACGCTGCGCATCAGCACCGACGGCGTGGAGCACTACTCCTTCGGCTTCCGCGACACCACCGAGAACCGGCGGCAGCTCAACGCGCTGGGGGGCGGGGGCGGGCAGCAGCAGGAGGAGGACGGTGAGCAGCAGGACGAGGGGGCGGGACGGGACATGCGGGTGCGCCCCGCCGTCGTGTGGTCCCCCGACAGCCGCAGCTTTGCCATCGTGCGGCGCGACCAGCGCAAGGTGAAGGAGCTGTTCCTGGTGAACGTGCTGGCGCAGCCGCGCCCCGCGCTGCTGCGCTACAAGTACACCATGCCCGGGGAGGAGGACGTCACGCAGTCGGAGCTGTGGGTGTACCGGCGTGGCGAGATGGCCGTCCGTCCGCTGCCGGTGGCCAAGTGGAAGGACCAGGCGCTGCAGGACCTGCACTGGCCGGTGGACGGCGCCAAGGTGCGCCTGGTGCGGCGCGACCGGCCGCAGCGCGCGCTGGACCTCGTGGAGGTGGACGTGGCCACCGGCGCCGTGACGGTGCTGCTCAGCGACGCCGTCGAGGGCGCCGCCCTCGAGCCCAAGCCGGTGCGCTACCTGGCCAAGGGGGGCGACCTGCTCTGGTGGTCGCAGAAGAGCGGCTGGGGGATGTACTACGTGCACGGCTTTGACGGGCGCGAGAAGCGCCCCCTCACCACGGGCGCGTGGAACGCCGACGCCGTCGTGCGCATCGACTCCCTCACCGGCACCGTGTGGCTCACCGGGCAGGGGCGCGAGCCCGGCGAGCAGCCGTACCAGACGCACCTGTACCGGGTCAACCGGGACGGCTCCGGGCTCACCCTCCTGGACCCCGGCAACGCCACGCACGCCAGCACCCTCTCCCCCACGCGCCGCTACCTGGTCGACAGCTATTCGCGCATGGACCTGCCCCCCACGTCGGTGGTGCGAGATGCGGCCACCGGGCGCGTGCTGACCACGCTGGAGGAGATGGACCTGTCGGGGCTGCGGGCGCTGGGGTGGCGTCCGGGGGAGCCCTTCTCGGTGAAGGCCGCCGACGGGGTGACCGACCTGTACGGGAACATCTTCAAGCCCTTCGACTTCGACTCCACGCGCCGGTACCCGGTCATCGCGTACGTGTATCCGGGGCCGCAGCAGGAGGGGGTCACCACCGGCTTCTCGGTGGGGGGCGGCCAGATGCAGCTGGCGCAGCTGGGGTTCATCGTGATCCAGGTGGGGCACCGCGGCGGGTCGCCGTACCGCTCGCTGGCCTATCATCGCTTCGGCTACGGCAACCTCCGCGACTACGCGCTGGCCGACAAGAAGGCGGCCATCGAGCAGCTGGCCGCGCGCCATGCGTTCATCGACCTGTCGCGCGTGGGCATGTACGGCCACTCCGGGGGCGGCTTCCTCACCGCGGCCGCCATGCTCCTCCCGCCGTACAACGAGTTCTTCAAGGTGGGGTGGTCGGAGTCGGGGAACCACGACAACAACATCTACAACCAGAACTGGAGCGAGTGGAACCACGGGGTGACGGTGGTGCTCAAGGGCGACTCGACGCGCGCGGGGGCGGGCGCGGCAGGGCAGCGGGGCGGACCGCGCGGGAACGGGGCGGCGCGCGCCGTGGTGCAGGACTCCGCCAATCGCGATCGGGTCCGCTTTGACATCCGCGTGCCCACCAACGCGGAGCTCGCGGGCAACCTCAAGGGGAACCTGGCGCTCATCACCGGGGACCTGGACAACAACGTGCATCCGGGCGGCACGATCCGGCTGGCCGAGGCGCTGATCAAGGCCAACAAGCGGTTTGACTACTACGTGTACCCTGGCGAGCCGCACGGGTACCGCGGGGCGTTTGCGCCCTACAACCAGCGGATGCTGATGGAGTATTTCGCCGAGCACCTGCTGGGGGACTACTACCGGGGGAGCGCGGAGATCCGCTGAGCAGCGCTGGGCGGTGGATGCACGAAGGCCCCCCGGCAGATGCCGGGGGGCCTTCGCGTTGGCGGGTGTCGCGGCTCAGCCGCGGATCTTCACCACCATCTCGGCCGCGGGGCCCTTCTGCCCCTGCACGATGTCGAACTCCACGCGCTCGCCTTCGGCGAGCGTGCGGAAGCCGCCACCCTGGATGGCCGAGTGGTGCACGAAGCAATCCTTCGAGCCGTCATCGGGGGTGATGAAGCCGAACCCCTTGGCGTCGTTGAACCACTTCACCTTGCCGGTCGTACGCATGGCACTGCTCCTGTCGTGTTACTGGGTGTTCGGAGTCCGGCCCTGCCGTACGCACCGAGCACTCGTGTGGGTCGCGGACAGATCCCCCGCGCGGGCAGCGCCCGCCACTTGGCGGACACCGTGTACCGGTAGTTCCCCGGGAAAAACGAAGGGGACCCGCTTGATGCCAGGTCCCCGAAGTCGCCTGCCATCCGCCACGATCCACACTTTCGAAGTCCCCGGATATCCGGGTACGCCGTAAAGTCTAAGGGCCCCTTGACAAACTGTCAACCTCTTCCTTGCCACGAACCAGAAAATCCGCCCCCCGGCCGCCCCCCGGCCACCTTTACAACCCTCGTGCGCGCTCGCAAGATCCCTGCAGATCCCCGCTCTCGCGCCCACTCCGCTCCCGGCGCTGCGCCCCCTGTCGTCCGCCCTCGACCCCGGATTGGCCCATGAAGGATTCCCAATTCAAGGCGCTCATGAAGAAGACGGCCGCCAAGGCCGCGCAGCCCAAGAAGGCCCCCAAGAGCTTCGATCCCACCCTCGAGGCCACCCGCGGCCGCGCCGAACCGGTGCAGGGGACCGAGGCCGAGGAGATCTTCCGCGAAATGAAGCGGCGCGAGTTCTGAGCCGCGCCGCCATGCCCTCGCGCCTCTTCCCCGCCCTCTGTCTCGTCCTCGCCTGCGGGGGAGGCGCCGCCGACACCGCCGCCGACACCGCCGCCGCGGCCCCCGCGCGCGTGCAGGTGGACAGCGGCGCCTACATCGACGGCGACGAGCGCGTCAGCTGGCGCCGGTCCGCCGGCACCAGCGCCCAGGTCGTCTTCGAAGAGACCGCCCGCTTCGGCGACGATGGCGTGGCCGAGCGCCGCTACGTCCTCAACGATTCCCTCCGCCTCCTCCGCTACACCGAGCGGCGCACGCAGACGGTGCAGTCGCCCAGCCGGTCCCCCGTCGTCCAGCGGGTGAATACCGAGGTGGAGTTCGACGACGACCAGGTGCTGCAGCGCCAGACGCGCATGGTGGACGCCGAGGTCACCGAACTGCCCCCCTTCGAGATCGAGCAGATCCAGCGCCGCGCGCGCGCCCTCGTCGAACGCTGGCGCCCCAAGCCCCCGCGCCCGTGAGCGACATCGAGGCGCTCGGCGCCTTCTACCTCGGCCGCCGCATCGACAGCGCCACCGGCACGCGCACCGCCGACCCGGTGCTGGTGGACGCCAAGGACCTCACCACCCACGCCGTCATCATCGGCATGACGGGGAGTGGCAAGACCGGGCTCGGCATCGGCCTCCTCGAGGAGGCGCTCCTCGATCGCGTTCCGGTCATCGCCATCGACCCCAAGGGCGACCTGGGGAACCTCGCCCTGCGCTTCCCCGCCCTGCGCCCGGCCGACTTCCGCCCTTGGGTGGACCCGCAGCAGGCCGCGCAGGAGGGCACCACCCCCGACGCCCTCGCCGACGCCACCGCCACCCGCTGGCGCGACGGCCTGGCCGCCTGGGGACAGGACGGTGCGCGCATCCAGCGGCTGATCGACGCCGCCGACGTCACCGTCTACACCCCGGGGAGCCGCGCCGGGCGCCCGCTGTCGGTGCTGCGCGCCTTCACCGCCCCCCCAGAGGCCATCCGTCTGGACGACGAGCTCCTGCGCGAGCGCGTCGCCGCCACCGCCACCTCGCTGCTGGCGCTGGTGGGGCTCGAGGCCGATCCGCTCACGGCCCCCGAACACCTCCTCCTCTCCACCCTGCTCGACGGCGCGTGGCGGGAGGGACGCGACCTCGACCTGGCCGCGCTCATCACCGGCATTCAGGCGCCCCCGTTCGCCACCGTCGGCGTCATGCCGGTGGACACCGTCTTCCCCCCCAAGGACCGCCTCGCGCTGGCCATGCGCCTCAACGCGCTGCTGGCGGCCCCCTCCTTCCAGGGGTGGATGCAGGGGGACCCGCTGGACACCGCGGCGCTGCTCCACGATGCGGCCGGCCGCCCCCGCGCGTCGATCCTCTCGATTGCGCACCTGAGCGACGCCGAGCGGATGTTCTTCGTGACGCTGCTGCTGGCCGACCTCATCGCGTGGATGCGGCAGCAGCCCGGGACCGGCTCCCTGCGCGCGATCCTCTACCTGGACGAGCTGTTCGGCTACATGCCGCCCGTGGCGGCGCCGCCGTCCAAGGCACTGCTGCTCACCCTGCTCAAGCAGGCCCGCGCCTTCGGCGTGGGGGTCGTGCTGGCCACGCAAAACCCGGTGGACCTCGACTACCGCGGGCTCTCCAACACCGGACTCTGGCTCATCGGAAGGCTGCAGACCGAGCGCGACCTGGCCCGCGTCATGGACGGGCTGGCCGGCGTGGCCGGCGGGGTCCCGTTTGACCGCCCCGCCATGGAACGCACCATCAGCGGGCTGGGGAAGCGCGTGTTCCTCATGCGCAGCATCCACGAGCCCGCCCCGCTGCTGCTGGAGACGCGGTGGACGCTGTCGTACCTGGCCGGCCCCATGACGCGCGAGCAGCTGCGCACGCTGCAGCCGGCGGCAACCGCCGTGGCACCGCCCGGAGCGCCCCAGCCCGGCGTCGCCGCCCCGAGTGCGCCCGCACCCGTGCCCGCGGCGGCCGGCACGGCGCGCCCCGATGCCACGGGGGACAGCACCGCCCGCCCGGTCCTGCCGGCGGAGATTCCGCAGGTGGTGCTCCCGTGGGACGGCGCCGACCCCCCGGCGCGCTACCGCCCCGCCGTGCTGGGGGTGGCCGACGTCACCTTCGTGCAGCAGCGGCTGGCGGTGGCGGAACAGCGACGCGTGGTCCGTCTGGCGCCGCTGGACGAGGGGGTGGTGGCCCTCAACTGGGATGCCGGCGAGGCACTGCCGCTGGCGGTGGACGCGCTGGGGGCAGGCGCTGCCGGGAACGGGGCGGTTTGCCGCCGTGCCTCGGGTGGCCGCCACCGCGAAGAGCTATGCCGCCTGGGGGAAGGCGCTGCAGAAGTGGGTGGTGACCAACGAGGTCCTCACCCGGTGGCAGGCGCCGGGGCTCAAGCTGGCGTCCGAGCCGGGGGAGGATGAGCGGGCCTTCCGCATCCGGGTCATGGCGCACGCGCACGAGGCGCGCGACGCGGCCGTGGACGCGCTGCGCGCCCGGTATGCGTCCAAGGTGACCGCGCTGCAGGACAAGGTGCGGCGTGCCGAGCAGGCGGTGGCGCGTGAGCAGGCGCAGGCCACGCAGGCCACGATGGACACCGCCATCTCGCTGGGCGGGGCGCTGCTGGGCGCGCTGTTGGGACGCGGCAAGCTGTCGGGGACCGTGGGGCGGGTGGGCACCGCCGCACGGGGGGCCGGGCGCGCCGCCCAGCAGCGGGGCGACGTGGCGCGGGCGCAGGAGACGCTGGAGGAGCTGCGCGCGCAGGAGGCGGCGCTGGCCGAGACCGTGCGGCAGGAGGCCGAGGCGCTGGCCGCGCGGCACGAGTCGCAACGCGACGAGGTGGAGGCCGTGGCGGTGCGCGCCAAGGCGGCCGACGTGCGCTGGTGCTGGTGGCGCTGGCCTGGGTCCCCGAGCCCGGCTGAGACGCCGCCATGCCGGCGGCGCCATGCCGGCGGCGCCATGCCGGCGGCGCGGCCCCCCTAGCCCCAGTAGGCCACTTGCCCCGTGGCCAGCACGAACGCCGCCAGCGCCGCATTGGTCACCGCGTGCGCCAGCACCAGGTCGCCCAGGGCGCGGGTGTGGGCCAGCCAGGCGTTGTACGCCACGCCGCACGCCAGCCCCACCTCCCAGTAGGGGCCATGCTCGCTGGCAAAGAGCAGCGCGCTCAGGACGAACGCGGTGCGCGTGAAGGTGCCCACGGGCACCCGCTGCCACTCCCCCTGCACCAGCCAACGGGGGAGCCAGCCGCGCCAGAACAGCTCCTCCACCACCGGCACCAGCACGGCGGCGCGCACCACGCGGAGCCCCAGCTGCCACGGGTCGTGCAGCACGGCGGGCGCAGCGCCGTCAGCGGCGGGCGGGCCGCCGGTGAGCGGGTTGGTGAACAGCCAGTGACCTCGCCACCCGGGCACCAGTTGATCGGGAAGCACCCACACCAGGAACACCGCGAGCCCCAGCAGGGTGCTGGCCACCGGTCGGGTGACGCGTAGGGATGCCAGCGGCGCGCGCGACAGCGTCAGCAGCACCAGCGCCGGCACGCTCAGGCGCAGCGCCCCCTGCCAGGGTTCCGGCACCCCCAGCGCCGGCAGCCCCGCCAGCAGCAGCATGAACACCGCAAAGGGCGCCACCCACGGCAGCGCCGGCCAGCGGGCCACCAGGGCCGCCACCATGGACGACGACGACCGGGCGCTGCGGGACGGCGGAGCGGTCACCGCCGCGGGCGCCCGGCGCGCCGATCAGCCGCCATAGGGCACCGGCAGGGTGCCGCGGCGAATGTCCCGCACGCCGGCAGCCACCCCCGTCCCCACGGCCAGCCCCAGCGTGATGGCCGTTCCCGTCCCCACCACCGGCAGCACCGGCACGATCAGGGCGCCCAGCAGGAAGGCGCCTCCCCCCGCCATCCAGGGCACGACGCCGCGCTGGATGGCATCCACGTAGCGCAGCCGCGTGCGCACGAAGCGGCGGCTGCTGCCGTGCGCCATCAGGGCCACGGCCACGGCAATCAGGAGTGACAGGATGTTGAGCAGCACGGGATCCTCCGGAGTGAATGGCGGCACGGGCGGGGCGGCGCCCCGCACGTCCTCCCTACCGGCGCCTCGCGGGCGCGGTTTCAGCGCCCACGGTTCCGGCGCCCGCGGATTCGGCGCCCGCGGGCGCGGCCGTCAGGCGATCCCCTGCTTCATCGCCCGCAGCACCAGCTCGCTGAAGCGGTCCACCTCGTCCAGGGTGGTGTACAGGTTGGGCGTGACGCGGATGCCGCGGAACTCCGGATGCGTGATGGGCGTCTGCACCACGCGGTGCTGCCCCATCAGCCAGTTCCCCAGCGCCTCGTTGCTCAGCCCGTCCACGTTGAAGAACCCCAGCCCGGCCCCCCACGGCGAGTCCAGCGGCGTGAGCACCTGCACCCGCCCCTGCCCCTCGGCCAGCAACCGCTTGGCCCAGCGGTCGCGCAGGTAGGCCAGCCGCGCCGCCTTGCGCGCCGCGCCGATGCTGCGGTGGAACGCCAGCGCCACCGCGATGGCGTTGTGGTTGGCCGCCGGATGCGTCCCGATCTCCTCGTACTTCCGGATGTCGGCCTCCTGCCCCGGGTTCCCGGCCATCAGCGGCCACAGCGCGGGGATCTGCGCCTTGCGCACGTACAGGAACCCCGTGCCGATGGGGGCCAGCAGCCACTTGTGCAGCGAGGTGCCGTAGAAGTCGGCGCCCAGCTCGTCGCGCGTGAAGGGGAACTGCGCGAAGGCGTGCGCGCCGTCCACGAACGTGTGCACGTTGCGCGCCCGCGCCATCGCGATCAGCTCCCGCATGGGGAGGATCTGCCCCGTGAGGTTGGTGATGTGCGGCAGCTCCAGCACGCGGGTGCGCGGCGTGAACGCGGCGGCGAAGCGCTCCACCAGCGCCTGCGGCGACGTCATCGGCACCGGGAAGCTCACCTCGCGCAGCACGATCCCGTCGCGCTTCACCCGCTGCTTCCACGCGTTGAGCATGCGCCCATAGTTCTGCGTGCTCACCACGACCTCGTCGCCGGGCTTGAGGTCGATGCCGAAGATGAGCGTCTCCATCGCCTCGGAGGCGTTGCGGGTGACCGCCATCTCCTCGGGATCGCAGCCGAACTCGCGCGCCAGCTCGCGGCGCACCACCTCGATCCGCGGCTCGAGGTCGCGCCACATGTGGATGACCGGGAGCAGGTTGCTGTAGCGGAGGTCGCGCTCCATCTGCGCCAGCACGTGCGTGGGCGCGGGGGAGCAGCCGCCGTTGTTGAGGTTGATCCAGGTGCGGTCCAGGTCGAAGGCGCGCTGGATGGGCTCCCAGAAGTCCTCGTCGGCGGCGGTCGCGGCGGCCTCGGCGGCGGTGCCGCGCCACGCGGGGCCCTCGGGATCGAAGAGCGCGGCGCCACCGTGCGCGGAGGCCACGCCCATGGCGTCGAGCAGCCGGCGCACCGCGTGCGGTGCGATGGTGGGGGCGGGGGCAGCCGCCCCAAAGGCCAGCGCCGGGGTGGCCAGCGCGGTGGCGGTGCCGGCAGCACCGAGGAACGCTCGACGGTCCATGGACGGAAAGGGGCGGAGGGGGACAGCCCGGAGGGGGTGCGCGAACATGCATCCGGATGGCGCCCGGCGCGAGGGTCGGGCCCGCCACCACGCGGCCCCCCGGCCGCGGTCCCTCAGAAGCGCGTGCGCAGCCCCACCGTGAGCGTCCGCCCGGCGAACACCGTGCCATCGTCGGGGACGCCGCGCTGCACGTTGAGGAGATTCTCGCCGTTGGCCTGCAGCACGAGGTCGCCGAAGAGCCGCACGGTGACGCCGCCGCGCAGCCGGGTCACCGCCGCCGGGCGCGCCCAGAAGCCGCGCAGCTGCACCCCCGCCAAGGGTCGGGCCGCGTCGTCCGCGCGCTCCAGCGCCTCCGCGATCTGCACGCGGTCGTACGTCACCCAGTCGGCGGCGTGCGCCACGCCGCCATGCGCCCCCCACCGTCCCCCCTGCCAGGTGGCCGCCAGCGACAGCGTGCGGGCCGGCACCTCCAGCATGCGGTCGCCCGCGCGCAGTTCGCCGCGATACGCCCGCGCCGTGCGCGCCACGCGGCTGTCCACCAGGGTGAGCATCCCCGACAGCGCCAGCGCCCCGTGGCGCAGCCGCCCCTGCCACTCCCAGCCGGTGTTGTCGATGGCCCCCACGTTCTGCAGCGCATACGACAGCACCCGCTGCGGACGCCCCGCGGCCCCCGGCATCCCCATCCCGCCGGGCACGGTCACCACCGAGGCCATCGTGGCCACCGGCTGGATGAGCCCGTCGGCGCGCTGCAGGAAGCGGGTCACGTGCAGCGACAGCCGGTCGCCCAGCAACAGGTCGCCCCCCAGCTCGAGGCCGCGCTGCGTCTCGGGCTCCAGCGCGGCCATCCCCGCGGCGCTGGCCACCCCCAGCCAGCTGCTGCCGCGCATGAGCGTGCGCGCCGGCCGGATGCCGGTGCCGTAGGCGCCGCGCAGCTTGAGGAGGCGCCCGTCCTGCTCCCGCACCCACGCGATCCCCAGCATGGGGACCAGCGCCTCCTGCGGCACCGGCGTGGCGCCGGTGGTGCGCTCCGCGCGCCCCCCCGCCGACAGATACCACTGCTCGCCAATGGCCAGCGACGCCTGCGCCCAGAGGCCGCGGTTGGTGCTCCACACGGTGCGCAGCGCCGACGGCAGCGCGGCGGCAGGGGTCGCCAGCACCCCGGGCGCAGTGGGCGCGCCTGCCCCCGGCACCTCCGGAGCGCGCGCGTCCACCACCGCGCCCCCGACTTCGTACGCTTCATTGGCCACGGCCTGCTCCGCCCCCAGCGATACGGTCAGCAGGGTGGCGGGCGCCACGTCGTAGCGTCCCACGGCCCGGTAGCGCAGCGACAGCCGGTCGGCCGCCCCCTGCCCCTCCCCCAACCGACTGGCGTTCCCCACGGGGGCGGCCAGCGCCGCCGCGGCCAGCCCCTGCAGCGCGTAGCCATCCATCCCCCCGGTGAGCGTGTGCGTCCAGCGCAGCGAGGGCATGAACGCCACCGTGGTCCCCACGGTGTACTGCGCCAGCCGCTGTCCGGTGGCACTGTCCCCCAGGAACGCCCGCACCAGCCCGCCGGGCGTGCCGGTGGCCTGCGGGGCGAGCACGGCGGCCACCACCGGCGCCGAGCTGGCGTCGGCCGCCTGCAGCGACAGCCGCGCGGTGCCGGTGACCACGGTGCGCGCCCAGGTCTGCCGCACCGACAGGTCGCCCAGCGCGCGTCGCTCGGCGGACCCCGGCAGCACCGCCCCCACGGTGCCCACGGCGAGCCCCAGCCCCACGCTGCGCGCGCTGTGCCCCGCGCGCCAGGAGAGCGCATGGTCCTGCACGAAGGCGTCGCGCGGGGCAAACGCGGTGGCGGCCACGCCGGCCGCGGAGGTGAGCTGCAGGCGGGGGGTGCCGGCGGCGGCCCCGTCATGCCGCGTGAGGATCTGCACCACGCCACTGATGGCGTCGGCGCCGTACAGCGCCGCCCCCTGCGGCCCGCGAATCACCTCGACGCGCTCCACCCGCGCCGGATCCAGCTGCGTCACCAGCAGCGGGTTGGCCACCTCCACCCCATCCAGGTAGATCTTGGGCGCGTTCACGGCAAAGGAGCTGGCGCCCCGGATGCTGCCGTAGCGGGCCAGCACCGTGCCGGCGGCAGCGGTCCAGCTCCAGATCCCGGGGACGGCCAGCTCCAGCGCCTCGGCCAGCGTGTTCCCCTGATGGGCCGCCAACTGCTCCCCCGTGATCACCTCCAGGGCAAAGGGGGACCCGCGCTGGGCGGCGCCGTCGGGGGTGCCGGTGACCACCACCCGGTCGAGCGCGCTGATCGCGCGTGCCACCGCCGGAGCGGCGGGAGCGCCCGCGGCCGCCCCGGCCACCACCGCCGGGCGGGCCACCCGCGCCGGGGCCAGCACCACCTGCGCCGCCCCCACCACCACGGGGTGCAGGGTGGAGCCGGCCAGCAGCGCCTCCAGCACCGCCCCCAGCGGCGCACGCTCCACCGCCAGACACCACGGGCGCCCATCAGGGAGCAGCTCGGCGCTGTACGTGAGCGCCACCCCGGCCTGCCGCGCGGCCGATTCCAGCGCATCGCGCAGCGGCATGTCGGCCGCACGCAGCGACACGGGGCGGTCCAGCGGCGTCCCCCACAGGGTGCGCCGCTCGGGGAGCACCACCTGGGTGAGGCAGGCCGGCCCCGGATCGGCGGGCGTCACGGCCCCTCCCGCCACCGCCCGCAGCGGCGCCGCGGGGCGGGGCTGCGCCGTGACCACGCGCCCAGGCAGCGGGGCGACCACCTGCCAGCCCAGCGCCAGTCCGGGGACAAGCCTCCGCAGCACGCGCATGCGCACCCTGCCCCGCCGGACCGTCACGGCGCGCGGGGGGGGACGCTCCCCTCCGGGACGATCCCCTGCGGCAGCAGCACCACCGTGTCCCCGCGGGTGAGCAGGTCGGCCCCCAGCGCCAGCGCCACCACGCGCAGCACCTGCGCCGCCGAGTCGGCCGGGAGCGAAGCGGTGAGCGTGCGGCGGGCCAGCAGGGAGTCGGTGACCTGCACATCCACCCCGTACCAGCGGCGCAGGTCAGCCTGCACCTCGCGCAGCGGCGCGTCACGATACACCAGCTGCCCGCGGGTCCACGCCACCATGGCGCTGTCCACCACGCCCCGCGCAGGCGCCACGCGGCCGTCACGCGCCACATCGCCCCGATCCCCGGCCTGCAGGGTGACGGCGGCGGCCCCGGTGCGTGGCACGCCGTCGGCCCCGGCGGCGCGCAGCTCCACCACGCCTTCCGTGACCGCCACGGCCACCCCCCCCTCGCGATCGGTCTTCACCGAGAAGGCGGTACCGATGTCCCGCACCTCGGCGCCGGCCACCTGCACGGCAAAGGGGCGCGCCGCATCATGCGTGACGATGAAGAACGCCGCGCCCTCGAGGCGCACCGTGCGGTGCCCCCCGCCATACCCCTCCGCCAGCTGCAGGCGGCTGTCGGGGCCCAGAATCACCTGTGACCCGTCGGGGAGCGCCAGCGTGTCGGTGACGCCGCGCGCGGTGGCGTAGGCGGCCGACTCCATGACCGTCACGTCGGACGGGCCGGGGCGGGATACCCCCACCCACACGGCCGCCAGCGCCGCGGCCACGGCGGCCGGGGCGCGCCACCGATGCCACGACGGGGTGGGCTTGAGCATGGGGGTGGGCACACGCCGCACCGGGGCCGCCGCCCCACCGCGCGACACCGTCAGCGGCGGGGCGTCCAGGCGGGCGCGCACCGCCGCCAGCGCCCGCTCGGTGGCCTCGGGGGACGGGAGCGCCGGCTCGGGAGCGGCCAAGCGGTCGCGCACCAGGTCGGCAAAGGCGGCGTGCTGCGGGTGGGCCTCCGCCCACGCCCTCACGGCCGCCGGATCGTCGGCCTCCAGCGCCCGCGCCAGCGTCTCCCACTCCGTATCGGAGGGGGAGCGGTCGGGGAGGACGTCGGGGTCGGGACGATCGGTCATACCCGGGGAGACACCGGTGCCGGGTGGCACCCTATGTGGCCAAGAACGTGCGCTGCGCCCGGGAACCTGACGGGGTGCGGCGGGGAACTTCGGTGGTAGTATACGCGGGCGTCCCATCCCAGGACGCCCCCGCGGGTCCATCCTCCTGCTCCCCGTGCCCGACGCCGACCTTCTCGACCGCCTGCGGGCGGGCGACCATGGTGCCTTTGACGCGTGCTTCCGCGAGTGGTACCCCGCGGCGGTGCGGGCCGGCGCGCGCCTGTTGCGCGACGAGGGGGTGGCGGAGGAGCTGGCGCAGGAGGTGTTCCTGGAGCTGTGGCGCCGCCGCGACGGGCTCCCTGATGGCCTGTCGGTGGGGGGCTACGTGCTGCAGGCCGTGCGCAACCGGGCGCTCAACCACCTGCGCCACTTGCGGGTGCGGCAGCGCAGCGAAGGGACCGTGGAGCAGCTCATGGAGCCCGTCCCGCAGGCCGACGCCGGTGCCGACGCCCGGGAGCTGCAGCGCGCCATTGCCGAGGCCGTGGCGGCGCTCCCGCCCCGCACGCGGGAGATGTTCCTGCTGAGCCGCGACCGCCACCTCAAGTATGCCGAGATTGCGGAGCTGCTGGGGGTGTCGGTGAAGGCGGTGGAGGCCAATGTGAGCCGGGCGCTGCGCCAGCTGCGCGAGCAGCTGGCCCCCTTCCTGCCGAGCGGATAGCGGCGCCCCACGGGGGGACGTAGGGGGCCGCCCCGGTGGGGTGTCTCCCTCATGAACGCCCATCAGGCGGCATCCGCGAGGCGCGGCGCCTGTTCCCAGCAGGACTTCATTCGAGGACCCTCCCATGACCCGTGCTATCCGCACCTCACTCCGCTCCGTGGCCGCGCTCGCCGTGCTGGCGGCCACCACCGGCTGCACCGACAACCTCTTCGGTCCCCGGCAGGGGCCGTGGATGGCCGACCTGGCGCTCAACACCACGCCGGCCGGCTTTGACCTCGTCAGCAGCAGCTACGCCGCCGACGATAGCGGGATGCCGTGGGGCGGCCCCATGCGCGGGCCGGGGGGGAAGGGCCCGGGGATGGGGAGCATGATGGGCGGCGGGATGCACGGGGACTTCCTGGGCGCCGGCGCCCCCGGACGCGGCCCCGGCAACGGCCCTTTCCGGGTGCGGATCGATGGCTCCTGCACCGTGGCCGCGGGCGACGTGACCTGCGGCCCCACCACCCGCGGCGGCCTGTCGGCCACCACGGTGTACACGCTGACCTCGGGCAGCGGCGCCTCGCAGACCCAGCTGGATTCCACCACGAACACGGTGCGCACCCGCACCACCGTCACCGGCAGCGCCACCCGCGGCCGTGATGGCAGCGTGACGGCCACGGTGGACAATCGCAGCGACCGCACCGTGACCGGGCTGGCCGCCGGCAGCACGCAGCGCACCGTGAACGGCTGGGCGGTGGGGAGCGAGAACAGCACCGGCACCAACCGCGACGGGAAGGCCTTCACCTCGGTGCGCACCAGCGCCGACACGACCACGGGGCTGGTGATCCCGGTGCCCGCGTCGGGCCCCACCTACCCCACCGCCGGACGCGTGGTGCGCAGCATGGCGGTGTCCATGACCCTGGACGGGGCCACCACCACGCGCAGCCGCCGCGAGGTGATCACGTACAACGGCACCGCCACCGCCCAGGTGACCATCACCGAGAACGGCACCACCAAGAGCTGCACCATGGCGCTGCCGCGGGGCCGCCCCAGCTGCGGGTGACGCGCCGCTGACCGGCGACCGGTCCGACGCGGACCGGCGGTCCGACGGGGTCGGTGGGGCGCCAGCACGGGGCCCCGCCGACCCCGTCGGCCGTTGCACGGTGGTCCACACGTTATCTTTCGGCACATGAGCCGCGCGATGCGTGAGGCGCGCCGGGGATGATCGCCCCCGGCCACGATTGGGCGCTGGGCCCCGAGGTGCCGTCCACCGGCAACCGCATCCTGCGGCGGCTGGGGTGGGGGGTGCTGCGGACCTTCGGATGGCGGTTTGCCGGGCAGATGCCCAACCTCCCCCGATTCGTGGTCATCGTGGCCCCCCACACCTCCAATTGGGATTTCCCGGTGGGGCTGGCCGCCAAGTGGGCGCTCATGCTGGAGTGCCGCTTCTGGGGGAAGGACGCGCTGTTTCGCGGGCCGCTCGGGTGGTTCATGCGCGCCAACGGTGGCATTCCGGTGGATCGGGCCAACCGGCACGCCGTGGTGGACGCCACCATCGACGCCTTCCGCACCGCCCCGCGCATGGTGCTGGTGCTCTCCCCCGAGGGCACCCGCAAGAAGGTGACGCGGTGGCGCTCGGGGTTCTGGCACGTGGCCAAGGGCGCCGGTGTCCCCATCTGCTGCGTGGCCTTCGACTTCCCCAGCAAGACCATCCGCCTGGGCCCCACGGTCACCGCCGACGAGGACGATCCCGAGGAGGGCATGCGCCGCCTGCAGGGCTACTTCGCCGGGGTCACCGGCTGCAATCCGGCGCAGCAGTAGCCGCGCGTGGCGCGGTGATCAGCGCGCCGGATCCGGCGCAGGCGCGGGCGGGTACACCGTGCGCGCCACCGACTCGAGCAACTGGTCCAGCGTCCCCCAGTCCACCGGCTTGACTAGGTAGGCGGCAAACCCCGCGGCCGTCTGCTGCGCCCGATCCACCGGCTCCTCCCACCCGGTCTGGGCGATGCACACCAGCCGGTCCCCCCCGGGGAGCGTGCGCAGCGCCGAGGCCAGGGCATACCCGGTGGTGTCGGGGAGGCGCAGGTCCAGCAGCGCCACCTGCGGGGCAAAGCCCCGGGCCGCCTCCAGCGCCTCGTGCCCCGTGTGCGCCACGCGCACCTGATGGTGGCGGAGCTCCAGCAGCACCCCCTGGCTGACCGCCGCGTCGATATTGTCATCCACCAGCAGGATGCGCAGCGGCGGGCGGGGGCCCAGGAGCGCGGGAGCCGGCGCGGCCATGGGGGCGATCACGGGCACGGCAGGCGGGGTGGCCGTCGGCGCAAGCGCGGCGGCGGGAACCAGCGGCAGGCGCAGTTCCACCGTGGTCCCCTGCCCCACCCCCGGGCTGTGCGCCCGCACCGTGCCGCCATGCAGCGCCACCAGGCGCCGCACCAGCGCCAGCCCGATCCCCAACCCGTCGGTGTTCCCGGTGGCGGGCGACTTGACGCGGGTGAACAACTCGAAGATTTCCTCGAGCTTGTCAGCGGGGATGCCCACGCCGGTGTCGGTCACCGACAGCACGGCCTCGTCCCACTGGGCAGCGCCGCGCACCGTCACGCACCCGCCCGGCGGCGTGTACTTGGCCGCGTTGTTGAGCAGGTTGGACAACGCCTGCGCCAACCGGGCCCGGTCCCCCCGCACCAGCAGCCCGGTGGACGGGACCTCCACGAGCACGGCATGCCGCGCCTGGTCCAGCACGGGGCGGCTGATCTCCAGCGCGGTCTCCACCACCGCCGCCAGCTCCACGGGCGCCAGGCGCAGCTCCACCTCGCCGCGCGAGATGCGGTTGATGTCCACCAGGTCATCCACCAGCCGGACCAGGTGCGCCACCTGACGCCCCAGGATGCCCAGCGCCCGCTGGGTGACCGCCGGATCGTCCAGATGCAGCTGCAGCAGCTCAGTGGCCGTGCGAATGGGGGCCAACGGGTTGCGCAGCTCGTGCGCCAGCGTGGCCAGGAACTCGTCCTTCCGGCGGTTGAGCTCCGCCAGCGCGGTTTCGGCCCCTTGGCGCACTTCCAGCGCCTGCGCCCGCTCCGCCAGGCGGTGCGCCTCCTGCGACGCGTAGAAGTCGGCCGACGCCCGCGCCTCGGCGAGCGCCTGCTCCAATCGCGTCACCTCGCTGACATCCCGCAGCACCGCGGCCACCAGGGCGGGCGGGAGGAGCGTGTCGGGGATGCGCAGGACGCTCACCTCCGTCGGGGCCCAGCGCCCCTCCAGGGTGAGGGTGGGGGCGCGAAAGCGCCCGGTGCGTCCGGCCATCGCCTCCGACAGGGCGTGTCGCGCCGTGGACACCGCCGCTGGCGCCCAGAGCCCGTCCCAGTGCAGCTCCCGCGGGTCCACGCCGGCGCCGGCCAGCGCCTGGGCCACGGTCGGGGAGGCACGCAGCACCCGCCCCTGAGCGTCCAGCAGCACCACCCCGGTGGCGCAGGTGCGCAGCAGCAGCGGGGCAAGGGGCTCCATCCACCCCGGGACAATGGCCATGGACATCCGTGCATCCTTGGAGCAGCGGGCGGGCGGCGCAAGTGGGGGAAACCCTGACACGCGGCGGCGGGGCGCGCGGGGGAGGCCGTCCAAAACATGACGCCCGCGTCATCTTTTTTTCACCACCCCCTTCCCCCGGGGGCGTCGCGGGGGAAGAATTGGGGATCCCTTTCCCGAGGCCAGCATGCGAGTCACCACCGTCGGCGTGATTGGCGCCGGCGCCATGGGGAGCGGCATCGCCGCCCTGGCGGCGTCCGCCGGATGCCGCGTCACCCTCCTGGACGTCCCCGGCGACGCCGACCCGTCGGCGCGGGGGCGCTCCGCCCCGGCGCAGCGCGGCCTGGAGCGCGCCGCCAAGGCCAAGCCGGCCGCCTTCATGACCGGCGGCGATGCCACGCGGGTGCGCACCGGCAACACCGACGACCACCTGGCGTGGTTGGCCGACTGCGACTGGATCGTGGAGGCCATCATCGAACAGCCGGCCCCCAAGCAGGCGCTGTTCGCGCGGCTCGAGGCGCTGGTGAAGCCCACCGCCATCATCGCCTCCAACACCTCCGGCATTCCCATGGCGGTGCTGCTGGAGGGGCGCTCCGCCGCCTTCCGCCGCCGCTTCCTGGGGACGCACTTCTTCAACCCGGTGCGGTACATGCACCTGTTGGAGCTCATCCCCACCGCGGAGACCGATCCGGCGGTGCTGGCGGCGATGCGCGAGTTCGCCGAGCGCACGCTGGGGAAGGGGACGGTGGTGGCCAAGGACGTGCCGGGGTTCATCGCCAACCGGCTGGGGGTCTTCGGCATGGTGGCCACCATGCGCGGCATGGAGCGGCACGGCCTCACCATCGACGAGGTGGACGGGCTCACGGGGGCGCTCATCGGGCGGGCGCGCACCGCATCGTTCCGCACCAGCGACCTGTCGGGGCTGGACGTGATGGCGCACGTCACCGCGGGCATCGGCGCGGCCACCGGCGAGGACTTCGCGCTCCCCGCCTGGGTGCACGAGGCGCTGGTGGGGGCGGGGAAGCTGGGCGACAAGACCGGCGGCGGCTTCTACACCAAGACGCCGCAGGGGACGCTCACCTTCGACTGGCGCACGCGCACCTACGTGCCGCAGCAGCGCCTCGAGGGGGGCGAGCTGGGGGCGCTCATCAAGCTCCCCGTCGCGCAGCGACTGGCCGCGGCGCGGCAGCTGCCGGGAGCGCACGGCGACTTCCTGCGCGCGCACCTGGTGGAGGTGGCGCACTACACGCTGCAGCGCGCCCCCGAGCTGGCGCACGACCTCCCGGCCATCGACCGCGCCATGGAGTGGGGGTACGGCTTCGAGGCCGGTCCCTTCCGCGTGATCGACGCGCTGGGGGTGGCGTGGCTCCGCGGCGAGTTTGCCGCGCGCGGGCTGGCCGAGCCGCCGCTGCTCACGCAGCTGTTGACCGCCGGGGGCACGTCGTTCTATCGCGACGGCGAGGTGTTCGGTTTTGATGGCGCGTTCCACGCCGTGGCGCCGGTGCCCGGACGCCTGTCGCTGGTGGGGCTGGCGGCGGCGGGGAAGGTGCTGGCCGACAACGGCGTGTCGCGACTGGTGGACCTGGGCGACGGCGTGGCCTGCTTCGAGTTCCGCTCCAAGATGAACTCCCTGGGGCAGGGGGTGCTGGAAGGGCTCACGGCCGCGTTGGACACGGTGGATCGCCTGGGGTACCACGGCATGGTCATCGGGAACGAGGATCCGCGCGCCTTCAGCGTGGGCGCCGACCTGGCCGCCGTGGCGTTTGGCGTGTCCGCCGGGATGTGGGACGAGCTGGCCGAGTCGTGCCGGCAGTTCCAGGAGACGGTGCAGGCGGTGCGGCGCGCGCCGTTCCCGGTGGTGTCCGCCACGGCGGGGATGGTGCTGGGGGGCGGCTGCGAGTTCTCCATGCATGCGGACGCCGTGCAGGCGCACGCCGAGACGTACATGGGGCTGGTGGAGGCGGGGGTCGGGCTGCTCCCCGGCGGCGGCGGCACCATGGAGCTGCTGTTCCGCTTCACCACCGCGCTGGCGCCGTACGACGACGTGGACGCGTTCGCGGCGGTGGCGCGCGCCTTCAAGCTCATCGCCTTCGCCACCACCAGCACCTCGGCAGCCGAGGCGCGCGCGCTGGGGCTGCTGCGCGAGACCGACGCCATCAGCATGAACCGCGACCGGCACCTGGCCGACGCCAAGGCGCGCGTGCTGGCGCTGGCCCCCGGGTACCTGCCGCCGCTGCCGCGCACCATCCGCGCCCTGGGGCGCGAGGGGCTGGGCAACCTGCACTACGCCCTCTGGGCCGCGCAGGAGGCCGGGCAGGCCTCGGCGCACGACGTGCGCGTGGGGCACGCCATCGCCGCGGTGCTGTGCGGCGGCGACGGGGCGCCGCGGATGGTCACCGAGCAGGACATCCTGGACCTCGAGCGCGAGCACTTCCTCTCGCTGCTGGGCACCGCGGAGACGCAGGCCCGCATCGCGCACACCCTCAAGACCGGCAAGCCGCTCCGCAACTAGCGGGCGCAGGAGACCAGCGATGACCGACGTCGTGATTGTCAGCGCCGTGCGCAGCGCCGTGGCCCGCGGGAAGGGCGACGGCGCGCTGGCGGGCGTGCATCCGGTGGACCTCTCCGCCGCGGTGATGCAGGGGGCCCTGACGCGCGCCGGGGTGGACCCGGCGACCGTGGAGGATGTGCAGTGGGGGTGCGCCATGCCCGAGGCGGCGCAGGGGCTCAACCACGCGCGCCTCGCGTGGCTGCGCGCCGGGCTCCCGGTGACCACCTCCGCCGCCACCATCAATCGCTTCTGCTCCTCGGGGCTGCAGGCGGTGGCGTATGGCGCGCAGGCCGTCATGAGCGGCATGGGGGACGCCATCCTCTGCGGCGGCATCGAGATGATGTCGCAGGTGCCCATGGCCGGCTACCACACGCGCCTCTCCCCCGAGCTCACCGCGCAGATGATCGGCATGGGGTTCACCGCCGAGCGCGTGGCGAAGCGGTGGGGGATCGGGCGCGAGGCGCAGGACGCCTTTGCGGCCGACAGCCATCGCAAGGCCGCCGCCGCCATCGCCGCCGGCGTGTTCGCGCCGGAGATCGTCCCCATTCCGGTGACGCGCGACCAGTGGGCGGGAGGGAAGCGCACCACCACCACCGGTGCCTTTGCCGTGGACGAGTGTCCGCGCCCCGACACCACGGCCGCAGGGCTGGCCAAGTTGCGCCCGGCCTTCTCGGCCAAGGGTACGGTGACGGCGGGGAACGCCAGCCCGTACAGCGACGGGGCGGCGGCGCTGCTGGTCATGAGCGCCCAGCGCGCCAAGGCCGAAGGGCTCACGCCGCTGGCGCGGTTCGTGAGCTTTGCCACCGGGGGCGTGGAGCCCGACATCATGGGCGTGGGGCCCATCGTGGCAGTCCCCAAGGCGCTCCAGCGGGCGGGGCTCACGCTGGCCGACATCCGGCTCATCGAGTTCAACGAGGCCTTTGCGGCACAGGCGCTGGCCGTGATGCAGGAGCTGGGGTTCGACCCGGCCGTGGTCAACGTGAACGGCGGCGCCATCGCGCTGGGGCACCCGCTGGGCGCCACGGGGGCCAAGCTCACCACGCAGCTCATTCACGAGCTGCGTCGCCGCGGTGGCGGCTACGGCATGGTCACCATGTGCATCGGCGGCGGCATGGGCGCCGCAGGCATCTTCGAGGTGTACGCGTAACCGGTTCCCGTCTGGGGCGGGGTGACACACCCGTCCCGGGCGGGACGGACGCTACACCCGCCCCGTCCGGGCCGTGTCCAACGCCCGCGCGCCCAGCGCCGCCACCACCTCCCCCAGGCGCGCAAAGCGCGGGTCGGCGGTGAGCCCCTGCACATGCCGCGCGTAGATCTGCTGCGCAATCACCGCCACCTTGAACAGCCCGAACGCCAGGTACCACGGCGCATCGGACACGTCGCGTCCGCTGGCCTCTGCGTACCCCTGCACCACGTCGGCGCGCGCGGGGCTGCCGGGGAGCGCCGTCACCCCCAATCCCAGCATGCGGAACACGGGGGCGTCGTCCGCCTCCACCCAATAGGCCAGCGCCGTCCCCAGGTCCATGAGCGGGTCGCCCACGGTGGCCATCTCCCAGTCCAGGATGGCGCGCACGCGCGCCGGGTTGGCGGGGTCCACCACCAGGTTGTCGTACTTGAAGTCGTTGTGCACCAGCACGGCGCCGCGCCCTTCGGGGCGGTGCGCCTCCAGCCACGCCGCCACGCGGTCGATGTCGGGGACGTCGTCGGTGCGTGACGCCAGCCACCGCCTGGTCCACCCGGCCACCTGCCGCTGCACGTACCCCTCCGGGCGCCCCAGCGCGGCCAGGGGCGGGGCGGCCGCGTCCACCGCGTGCAGCTGGGCCAGCGTGCGCACGAACGCCCCTGCCATGGCGGCCAGCACCGCGGGGCGCTCGGCCTCGGGGCCCGGCACGTCGGCCGGGCGACGCACGATGGCCCCCTCCACGTGCGCCATGAGGTAGAACGGCGCGCCCAGGACGGCCGCGTCGTCGCAGCGGGCCACCGGCGCCGGCACGGGGACCCCCAGCGGATGGAGGGCGGCCAGCAAGTCGTGCTCGCGCCCCATGTCGTGCGCGATCCCGGGCTTCACGCCACGCGGCGGTCGCCGGAGCACGAAGGCGGTGGGGGCCGCAGGCGCCTCCGTCCCGGTCACGTCCACGCGGTACGTGAGGTTGCTGAACCCCGCGGGATACTGGCGCACCGCCAGCGCGGCGCCGTCGGGGAGCAGCCCGGGCCGCGCGGCGCGCAGCCACGCGGCCAGCGCGGCGGCGTCCACCCCCTCCCCGTCACGCACCGGGATGGTGCCATCGGCGGCGCCCGTCATCGCGACGGCAGGTAGGGCTTGAGTTCGCGGCGCGCGATCACCGCCTTGTGCACCTCGTCGGCCCCGTCGTAGATGCGCGCCGCACGCTCGTGCCGGTACCACCACGCCAGCGGGGTGTCATCGGTCATCCCCAGCGCGCCGTGCGCCTGCACGGCCCGGTCCAGCACCTGCTGGAGCATGTTGGCCACGAACACCTTGATGTACGCCACCTCCTCGCGCGCGGCCTGCTGCCCATGGCGCGCGATCTTCCCCGCCGCGTCCAGCACCATCAGCCGCGCCGCGTGGATGGCGATGCGCGACTCGGCGATCCAGAACTGCACTGCCTGCCGGCTGGCCAGCAGGTCACCCGGCGCCAGCTCGCGCGACGCCGCACGGCGGCACATGAGCGCCAGCGCGCGCTCCGCCACGCCGATCCACCGCATGCAGTGGTGGATGCGCCCGGGGCCCAGCCGCTCCTGCGCCAGCGCGAAGCCCGCCCCCTCCTCGCCCAGCCGGTTGGCCGCCGGCACCCGTACCCCCTCCAGGCGCACCTCGGCGTGGCTGTTCCACCCCCCGCCGGCCTCCCCCATCACCGGGATGTTGCGCACCAGCGTGAAGCCCGGCGCGTCCGTCGGCACGATGAGCTGGCTGGCGCGCCGGTGCGGCGGCGCGTCGGGGTCGGTCACCGCCATGACGATGGCAAACGCGGCACCGTCCGCGCTGGAGGTGAACCACTTGTCGCCGGTGACGACGTAGTCGTCGCCGTCGCGCACCGCGCGCGTGGACAGCCACACCGGATTGGAGCCGGCCTGGCCGGGCTCGGTCATCGCAAAGCAGCTGCGCACGCGCCCCTCTGCCAGCGGCACCAGCCACGCCGCCTGCTGCGCCGGCGTGCCGAACTGGTGCAGCAGCTCCATGTTCCCCACGTCGGGGGGCTGGCAGTTGCAGGCGTACAGGCCGAAGGGAGTGGAGCCCAGCACCTCGCTCAGGCGCGCGTAGGCGTCCAGCGGGAGCCCCAGCCCCCCCAGCGACGGCGGGAGGAAGGGGGCCCACAGCCCCAGCGCCCTCGCGCGCGCGCGGAGCCCCTCCAGCACGGGAAGCGCCTGGGCCCATGGGCCGGCCAGCAGCGCGGACTCCTGCGGAATCACCTCGTCCTGCACGAAGCGACGGGCGGTGTCCAGCAACGCGTCCAACGCGGCCGGATCGGCGGCCGGATGGGGGTCGGCGTGCGCGGCGGCACTCACCGCGGCGGCGCTCACAGCAGGTACCCGCCGTCGGCCATGTACACGCCCCCCGTGCAGTACGCGGAGGCGTCGGAGGCCAGGAACAGCGCCAGCCCGCTGATGTCCTCCGGCATGCCGATGCGGCGGATGGGCTGGTGCCCCAGCACCTGGTCGGCGATGTCCGGGTCCTTCCACAGCGCGGCGCTGAAGCGCGTCTTGACCAGCCCCGGGCAGAGGGCGTTGGCGCGGATGCCGTCGGCGCCCCACTCCTGCGCCATCACCTTGGTGAGGGAGATGAGCGCCGCCTTGCTCACGCTGTACAGCCCGAGCCCCGCCTCGGGGGAGATCCCCCCGATGGAGGCCACGTTGACGATGGCGCCGCCGCCCCGCTGCGCCATGACGGTGTGCGCGGTGCGGCACAGCTCCAGCGGCCCCTTCACGTTCACGGCGAGGATCTTGTCGAAGGCCTCGTCGCCGGCCTGCTGCAGCGGGCCGAAGATGGGGTTGGCGGCGGCGTTGTTGACGATGATGTCGATGCCGTCGAAGTGCTCCACCGTGCGCGCCGCCAGCATGCGGCAGTCGGCCGGGGTGCCCATGTGCGCGGCCACGCCGTGCACCGCCAGCCCCTCGTGGCGCAACGCCGCCACGGCGTGCTCCACGTGCTCGGCCTTGCGGCTGGACAGCATCACGCGGGCGCCCGCCCGGGCGAAGGTGGCGGCGATGGCCAGCCCGATGCCGCGGGTGCCGCCGGTGACGATGGCCACCTTGCCGTCCAGGCGGAGTTTGGCCAGCGCGTCGGCCGCGGGGGGAACCGGAGTCTCACTGTGCGACATGGCGGGGAGGATGGCAGTGGGGAAGGGAGCGGAGGGTCACGGCGTGCGGCGATCGAGGCGCGTCACGCGCCCCAGGGGCGGGGCCACGATGCGTCCCCCCATCCCTTCAAGATGGCGCGCCAGCAGGTCGACGGAACGGGGGAAGCGCGCCGGATCGACGGCCAGGGCGTCGCAGGCCGGCGCCGCCTCGGGGATGCGGTACCCGTCGCCGCCACGGCAGGCGGGATAGGTCACGAAGGCCACGCGCACGGTGTCCGCCGGGGCGATCTCGCGCCCGTCGTCGCGGCGCAGCGCGCCCACCACGCGGTCGCCGCCGGGGCGGCGCGCATCCACCGTGACGCGCACGCCGCTCACCTGCGGATACGGCCCCGCCCCCAGCCCGCCCGGGCGCACCCCCACCTCCAGCAGCGCGCGCAGCCGCGCGCCCGTGAGCGGAAAGGTCACCACGCGCGTCTCGTCGGCAAACAGGAAGATCCCCTCGATCAGGTGCCGGGTGACGGGCCCGGGCGCGATCACATCGTCAAAGCGCAGGGCCCCCGAGTTGACCAGCGCCACGTCGGCCCCCGTGCCGGCACGCAAGGCGTCGGCCACCAGGTTGCCGAAGCGGCTCTCCCCGCCGCGCGACACCGAGTCCAGCGCGTTGATCGGCTCCACCGCCGTCCCCAGCACGCGGTCGGGGCCGATGCGCCGCACCAGCGAGTCGCGCCACCGCGCCACCACCGCCGCCGTGGGCGCATCCTCGGCCATGCCGGGACCGATGGGGATGCTGCGGTCGGTCACCCGCCATCCGCGCCCGGTGCGCGTGAAGGTCACCAGGACCGCCGTGCGCGCATTGGACATCGCCTTCACCAGCAGGCGGCCGTCCAGCGCGATGCGCCGCCCGTCATGCTCGTGCCCGCCCACGATGGCGTGCACGCGCGGCTCGCGTACCAGCGTGGCGCTGTCCTCGTGGATGAAGTGGTGCGTAAGCCCCACCACCAGCTCGGCGCCCTGCGCCGTGAGCGTGTCCACCAGCGCCGTGGTCACCGGCCCCGCCGGACGGCACGCCACCCACGACGGGTAGTCCACCACCACCGTGGTGCCAAAGAGCCCCACCTTGGTGGTCCCCACGCGCACCGTGTCCCACCCGCGCACCCCCGGGAAGGGGGCCCCGGTGGTGGCATCGCCGCAGTTCCCCGACAGCCACCGGAACCGCGAGGCGGCGAGCGCGGCCAGCAGCGCCGGACGCCCGCCATCGAACTCGTGATTGCCGAGGGTGGCGAGGTCCAGCCGCGCGGCGTTGAATCCCTCCACCATCTGCCGCCCCTGGTACCACTTGCTGAGCACGCTGGGGGAGAGCACGTCGCCAGCCAGCAGGAACAGCACCGGCGCCCCGGTGGCCCGCGCCACCGAATCGCGCAGCGCCGCCACCCGCGCCACGCCGCCGCGGCCGTCGCGCAGCGTATCGGTCACGTACACGTCGTTCACCAGCAGCAGCTGCACCACCGGGGCGGTGCCGGGGGGTGGTGCCCCCGCCGCCGCCCCGGCGCGCCCCGCCTGGCGGCACCCCCCCAGCCCCAGGAGCACCGCCATGGCCGCCCCGCACGCCATCCCGCGTGTCGCCCTGCCCACTCCTGCCCCCATGCGCGCCTCCGTGAGCGGAGGCGCCGGGCCTCCGCAGGTCAGCTGCGCGGGTCGCGCACCACGCCGGCGAACAGGATGGTGTTGGCGAACCGCTCCCGGATGAAGAATACGAAGGGACGGTCCACCCGATAGCCCATCGGCATGGACGTGGGGACCATCCCCCCCACCGTCACCGCCGCCGCCCGCGTCCCCCGCTCGGTCACCTCCAGCGTGACCGCGTGCTTGACGAACTGCAGCTTGGCGCCCTGCGCCGGGGTGAACAGCCGCGGGAACTCGGCGGCGTCACTGAACGGGCGCGTCATCCCCATGGCCTCCAGCACCGGGCGCAGCTCCACGTTGGCCTTCACCGTGAAGCGGGGGAGCGCCAGCGGCGCCGAGGCGGGCGCCGGGCCCAGCGCCCGCACCCTGGCCCCCACCTGCGCCGTGTCCAGCCCGGCCACCAGCGCGTCCACCGTGCGCCCGTCGGGGAGCACCACCAGCAGGCTGTAGGCGCTGTTGCCGTACGCCAGGTCGATGGCCGTGTACCCGGGGCGCACCGCCACCTGGAAGTTGCCGCTGCGGTTCATCATGCGCACCGGCACCGTGCCCCCCGTTCCCAGCGTGAACGGCTCCGTGCTGGTCCTGGTCGAGTCGAAGCGGTCGCGCCAGCGCCCCGCGAACAGCACGGCGTTGGCCAGCAGCATCATCAAGTCGTCCGGCGGCGGCTGGTCCAGCACCTGCGGCACCAGGCCGTCGGTCTGCTGCCGCCCCCAGTCGTTCACGGCGGCGAACATCGCGGCCGGCGTGGTCCCCGGCAGCACCGGCGCGCCGAAGTGGCGCTGCACCGCGCCGGCAAAGGCGGTGTCCGCCACCAGCGGCTGCCGCACCCACACGCCGTTGGCGATGCGCACGGTGACCGTGCTGTCCAGCGACGGCAGCAGCCCCCGCAGCGACTGGTACGCGCCGTTGATCTCCTCGCGCGAGCGGCTCCCCCACCCGAGCCCCTGCTGCAGCTGCGCCTGCGTGGTCCCCGCCGCGCCGTTGGCGGTCATCCCCAGCATCATCGACACGCTGAGCGGGGAGAGCAGCACGTTCCGGCCGGGGTGCGCGGCCACCGTGCCCTTGAGCAGCTGCACCGCGAAGCCGTTGGTGCCCTGCACGCCCTGCTGCTCAACCGCGGTCAGCGCGCGCGGGAGTGCCCCCAGCGAGTCCACCCGGGTGGGCGCGGGATCCGCGTCAGGCGCCACGGTGTCGCCGCCGCAGGCGGAGGCGCCGCAGGCGGCCCCCAGCGCCAGGGCGGCGGTCAGGATCGCGCGGGGCACACGCGGCGAGGCGGACAGGAGCAGGGAGGACAGCGAGGGCATGGACGAGGCTCCGGAGAGGGACGGCGCCGGGGCGGCCATCGGTGGCCACCCCGCTTCATGCCGGAGAAACACGCGGACGGGCGCCCCCCCTATGCGGGGAGCGTCTCGCCGCGGATGGCGAAGATGCGCGCCACCGCTTCGCCGATCTTGTTGTTGGGGGTGCTGGCGCCGGCGGTGATCCCCACCCGCAGCGCCCCCTCCAGCGGCAGCCACGGGGCGATCTCCGCCTCCTCGTGGTGCAACCCGGGCTTGCGGAACCGCGCCCGGTTCCCCGCCACGTCGATCTCGTCGGGGTCGGCCAAGTGGTAGGTGGGCACCTGCTCGGCGCACAGCGCCGCCAGCGAAATGGTGTTGCTGGAGTTGTAGCCCCCCACCACCACCATGAGGTCGGGCGGCTCGCGCAGCAGCTCCATCACCGCGTCCTGCCGGTCCTGCGTGGCGCTGCAGATGGTGTCGAAGGTGCGGAAGTGCGTGGCCCGGTGCGCCTCGCCGAAGGCGCGCGCCATGGCCTGCCCCACCGCCTCGCCGATGGCCAGCGATTCGCGCGCCAGCATGGTGGTCTGGTTGGCCACGCCCAGGCGCGCCAGGTGCTGGTCGGGGTCGAAGCCGTCCGACGCCGCCTTGGCGAAGCGCGCCAGGAACGCCTCGCGCCCCAGCACCGGGCGCGCCGTCTCGCGCCCGGCAGCCGCCTCGATGTAGTCCATCACCAGCTCCGCCTCGGCCATGTCGCGCACCACCAGGTAGTGCCCGCCCGCGTACTTCTCCACCTGCGACGCCGTGGCCCGCGTCTCCTCGTGGTAGTACTTCCCGTGGATGAGCGACGTGAAGCCGTCGCGCGCGTACACCTCCACCCGCTTCCACACGTTGAGCACCGAGCCGCAGGTGGTGTCCACCACCACGCACCCCCGCTCCCGCAGCACCTGGAAGTCCTGGATGGTCACGCCGAACGCCGGCAGGATGACCACGTCCGCCGACTCCACCGGCCCGTAGTCGAACCCCTTGCCGCTGGCCTGCAGGAACACCACCCCCATCTCCCGCAGCTTGGCGTTCACATGCGGGTTGTGGATGATCTCGCCGGCCAGGAAGATCTTCCGGTCGGGGAATTTGCGCCGCGTCTGGTACGCGTAGTCCACGGCGCGCTCCACGCCGTAGCAGAAGCCGAACTCGCGAGCCAGCCGCACCGTGGTGGCGCCGGCGGTGAGGGAGTAGTCGCTCGCCCGGAGGCGATCGACCAGCGCCCCCGTGTAATCGGCGGCCAGCGTGTCCTGGACCTCGGCCTTGAGGCCGAATCCCTTGCGGACGTAGGTGGGGGCGGAGGCGTCGCTCATCCCATCAATCTACCGCCGCCGCCCCCCCGCATCACCCCCGGCGCGGGCTCAGAGCGGCGCCGACGGCGGGCGCACGAAGGGCGCCAGCGCCGTCCGGATGTGCGCCGGGATGGGCGCCGACACGAATGCCGGGTTGGTCACGCACACCAGCACCATCTCCGCCGTGGCCACCAGCCGCCCCCCCTCGGCCTGCCGCACCGCCACCGCCAGCGTGAGCGCCTTGGTCCCCATCCGCGAGACCCAGACCTCCAGCTGCAGCAGGTCGTCAATCCGCGCCGGGGACAGGTAGTCCACCGACAGCGTCCGCCGCGGGAGCCAGTATTCGGGATCCTGGAACAGCTCGGCGTACGGAATCCCCGCCGCGCGCCACAGCTCCTGCTCCGCCAGCTCCACCAGCCGCGGCACGGCGCTGAAGCGCACGATCCCCACCAGGTCCACATCGGCCCACCGCACGCGCTCCTGCACGGTCACGGGGTGAAAGGCGGCGGTGTCCATGGGCATTCCGGGGGGCAAGGGGCGTGGAGGGAGGTGATGGCGTCGTGACACGGCGGTCCGGGAAAGCCCTATGGCCGAATCCGGCGCGCGCGCACAGGTTGAAGCTATGTACCAGACCCTGCTTGTGCCCATCGACGGTTCCGCCGACAGCGCCCGCGCGCTCCCCGTGGCGGCCGACCTCGCGCGCCGCACCGGCGCCCAGCTGCACCTGGCGCTGGTGCACGACCCCAGCGCCTTCATCCCCTTCGTCCCGGGCGAGGTGTCGGTCCCGGTGTACGACGCCGAGGTGGAGCGCGAGTTCCGCCAGCGCGACGACCGCCTGCTCCAGGAGGCGGTCAGCCAGCTGGCCGGCACCGGGGTACAGGCGGTGGGGACGCTGCTGGAGGGGACGGTGGTGGAGGCGCTGGTGGAGCATGCGCGGGGGATCGGCGCCGACCTGGTGGTGATGGCCACGCATGGCCGGGGGGGCTTCACGCGGCTTCGGCTGGGGAGCGTGGCCGCCGCCTTCCTGCACCACACGCCGGCGCCCGTGTTCCTGGTGCGCAGCACCGACGCGGCACCGGCCGGCGCGCCCCCCGCGGGCCCGCTGCTGGTAACGCTGGACGGGTCCCCCTTTGCGGAGGCGGTGCTGCCGCACGCCCGCGCCCTCGCGGAGGCCACGGGCATGCGGATGGCGCTCATGGGGGTGGTGGTGCCGCACGCCGTCCCCATGGCCCCCTTTGGGGCCGAGGCGCTGCTGGCCGATCCGTCGCTGCTGGAGGCCGAGGAGGAGGGGCTGGGTGGCTACCTGCGGCGCGTGGCGGCCCACTGCCCGGCGGGGACCACGGTGCACGCCGTCACCGACATGGCGGTGGGACGCGCCATCATCGACGAGGCGGCACGGCAGCAGGCAGGGGCGCTGGCCATGGCCACCCACGGGCGCAGTGGCCTCAAGCGGCTGGTGCTGGGGAGCGTGGCCGATGAGGTGCTCACCCACGCGTCCCTCCCCATGCTGGTGGTGCGCCCCTCGGCGTGACCGCGCCGGAGGGCGCGCCGCTAGGGTGCGCCCTCCGGATGCCCCTCCACGTACAGCGCCGGAGCCAACCACGGCGCCAGCGCATACGTCACCAGCGGTTCGTAGGCACCCTGCCGGTCCAGCAACCCGGCCGTCAGAATCCCCACCGCCCCGCGCCCCACCTTGGTGCCGCTGGTGCGGGCCACGACGTCCATCGCCACCCCCAGCTCCTCCCCCGCGCGCACCCGCGCCGCGACCGCCGCCGGCAGCGGCATCGCCAGCGAGCCCCCCACCCCTTCGCGTCCGGCGCGGTCCACCGCCACCGCCCAGGCGCAGGTGCGCAGGCGCCCGTCGGGGAGCGCCACCACGCCCCCTTCCACGCCAAGGGCCAGCATGGCCCCGGACGCCGCCAGCGCCGCCTGCGCGCGCGTGCGCGCGCCCCGCTGCGTCTCGTCATCTCCCATGGGCTGGTCGGGGACACCGCTGGACACCGCCACCCCGGTCACCTGCGCCAACGGGGCCACCCGCAGAATGACCGCGCGAACGGCCGCCACCTTCACGGGATTGGTGGACCCCACCGCGACCACCAGCGGCGAGCAGGCGAAGAGGTTGGATGAGGCGAGGGGCTCCATGTGGTTTTCGGAGAGAGAGTTCCACGCCCAGTTGGCGGGTCGTGCCTTGCTTGCCGTCACGTACGCCAGTAAGCTAGGCAACACGCCAGTCTGGTGACGCGGTGCATAGACGCCGTCATGCCCGTGCGCGAGGGCTGGTAACCGGCAGGGGCGCCACCTAGGCAGTTACGGGGCCCCGGCGCGTTGTGCCCTCCACCACCCAGGATGCCCCACTCCTCCACCGCCGCCCGGCGGGGCCGCGTCCGATCCCCGGGGGCTGAGGTCCGCCCCCCGCGCGACCGGATCTGGATCCACTTCGTGAACACCGACGCCGCGGCGCAGGGCGCCGGCGGGGACCTGCTGCGCGATTTTGACGCGCTGGTGGCGTGGCTGCACGAGCGGGGCGGCGTCGACGATGAACGGGCGGGGGGCGTGCTGCGCCGGGCGCTGCTGCAGCCGGCCGCGGCGGCGGCCACCTTGGTGGAGGCGCGTCGGGTGCGCGCCGCGCTGCGCGCCCTCGCCGAACGCGGACGCACCTCGGACAAGGTGCGCGACGACGCCGTGGCGGAGATCAACCGGGTGCTGGGACGCAGCGCCGGGACCCGTCGACTGGAGCCCGCCCCGACCGGGGGGTTCACGCGCACCTTTGTCCCCACCGGCGACGCCTTCGCCGGCCTCATGATCCCCATCGTGGAGTCCGCAGCCGACTCCCTGCTGGACGGGGAACTGCCGCGGGTGCGCCGCTGCGCCGATCCGCGCTGCCACCGCGTGTATCTGGACGCCACCAAGAACGGCCTGCGCCGCTGGTGCGACATGGGCACCTGTGGCAACCGCGCCAAGGCGGCCCGGCACCGGGCCCGCGTGGCGCCCCCCTCCGCGCCGCGGCCGCGCGCGTGACGTTCCCGCCGCCGATGTCCCACCCGACCCCGCCGGGGGGCATGGACCCCTTCGCGCCGGACGACCTGTCGGTGGAGGCGTCCCTGGAGCGCGGCTTCATCGCCACGCTGCGCTGGCTGGTGGCCGAGGGGGATGCGCGCGGGCTGGGGCACATCGCGGTGGAACTGCGGGCACTGCGCGACGCCTTGGCCACGCTGGACGAGGCGCGCGTGGCGCGCGACGCCCAGGCGGCCCGGGCCGCGGAGCTGGACAAGGCGCTGCAGGCCGCCATGGCCGTGCTGGGGCCCGCGGCGGCGCCTGGTAGTGGCACCGGATCCGGCATCGGATCCGGCACGGGCGCCGGACCGGACTCCCTGCTGCAGCGGCTCGCCCGCCTGCGTGAGCAATTGGCGGAGGACCAGGTGCACCGGCAGCAGCTGGCGCTGGAACGTGACGCGTGGCGGGCCATGTGCACGCTGCTCACGCAGACGCGGGCACGGGTGCACGAGCTGCTGGACGAAAGCGAGCAGGGGCGCGAGGCCGCGGTGCGGATGGCCGAGGGGCTGCAGCTGCGCCTGTTGGCGCTGGAGGCGCAGCACGCCGACGCGACCATGGAGGTGTCGGCCGGGCGCGAGGAGCTGGCCGCGATGCGCGACCGGCTCAAGCATTGGAGCGGGTCGGTGGAGCGGGCCCTGCACACCCTGGCCGACGCGGCGGGGGCGGTGGGGCGAGCCTCTACCCGGGTGGCCGGCGCCGGCCACCCGTAGCGGCGGCACCCGGCTGCGGGCGCCGCTCCGAAGCGGTGGCTACCGCGCGCCGGCCAGCGCGGCGGTCACCACCGAGGACTTGAGGTAGCCCATGTCCACCGCGTACCCCGCCAGCTTGCGCTGCAGGATGCGCCGCCCGCGGAACAGCCGCGACTTGACCGTCCCCTCGGGCACGCCGAGCAGTCCCGCGATCTCGGCGTAGCGCAGCCCCTGCAGGTCGCTCAGGATGACCGCCGCCCGGTACTCGGTGGGAAGCCCGTGAATGGCGCGCTGCACCTCCTGGTCCAGGAACGAGTCGTAGAAGCGCCCTTCAGGGTTGGCCTCCCCCACCGCCTCGAACAGCGCCCACCCCTCGGTGTCGTCGGGCTGCTGCACCTCGCGCGCGTCGATGCGGCGCTTGCGGCTCACGAAGACGTGGTAGAGGATGGTGAACAGCCACGCGCGGATGTTGGTGCCGAGGTGATACTGCTCCCACCGCTCGAAGGCGCGCAGCAGCGTGTCCGAGACCAGGTCCTGCGCATCGTCCCGCGCCCGCGCCAGCTTGAGGGCGAACGAGTAGAGCGCATCCAGGTGCACCAGCGCCTCGCGCTCGAACTGCGCGCGCCGCGCCGCCCGATCGTCCACCGCGGGCGTCTCCGTACACCAGGTCCTGTCGTTCAGCGTGACCATGCGTCCCCCGTCATGGCGGCACCGGGCGCCGCCCTCCCTGTCTCCCTCTGGCCTGGGCGACTCCGCCCGCACACCAGTCGCACCCCGCCCTGCTCCCGCCCCTGCCCCTGCCGGCCCACCGTGGCCGCCCCCGCCGTCACGCCTCGCGCAGCGACTCCCGCCGACTCGCCAGTCCGCCCGACATCCCGTTCGGCATCCCCGACTGAATCCCCGACTGAATCCCCGCCTGAATCCCCGCGGCATCCCGCGTGTGCATCGCCACGAACCGCTTGAGGTCGGCGGCAATCCCCTCCAGCACCGAGATGTCCCGCTTGACCCGGGTCATCAGCACCGCCCCTTCCAGCGCGGCGATGATGAAGCGCGACAGCCGCACCGCATCCACGTCATCGTTGAGCTGCGGCCGCGCCTCCCACAGCAGCGAGCGGATCTGGCTGGCCCACCGCTCGAACACCGCCTCGATGCGCACCCGGAACCCCTCGTGCGCATCCGCCATCTCGGCCGCGAGGTTGCCAAAGGGCGACCCACGCCGCGCGCCGTGCTCCACCTGCAGCGCCACCACCGCGTCGATGAACAGCCCCAGCCGCTCCAGCGGGTCGATCATCGGTTCGCGCAGGATCGCCAGCCCCCGCTCGGCGAAGCGCTCGAACTGCCGGTTCAGCACCTCGTAGCCGAGCTCTTCCTTCGACTTGAAGTAGTGGTAGAAGTGGCTCTTCCCGCTCAGGCGGGCCTGCTTGATCACGTCGTCCACGGACGTGGACGTGAAGCCGCGCTCGGAGATCAGCGTGGCGGCGGCATCGAGGATTTGGGCGCGGCGGTCAGACATCGTGGAGGAAAGTATAGGACTATCCGGTCCAAATGGCAAGGAACCCGGGTGTAACAGGGCAACCTCTTGCTTGACAATCATTTACCACGCAGCAAGAATGGGTCCATCGGGCTGCGACGGCAGCCGGTGGACCAACTTTTCGGACTTTATAGTCCTATCGCTTCCCCGCCCCCCTATGGACGCCACTCGGGTCACCCGCACCTACCTCCGCCTGGACCATCCCGACGCCCTGGTGGCGGCCGCGCCGCCCCCCTGGGGCGCCATCCTGGCCCCGGTGCACCCCTGCCCGGTGCCCCGTTGGCGCGCCCTGTACGCCACCATCGGGGGGCCATGGGCGTGGCACGACCGCGATGCCTGGACCGATGCGCAGCTCGCCGCGCACCTCGCCGATCCGGCGGTGCGCGTGTTCACCATCGCGCTGCCGCACGCCCCGGCGGACACCCCCGCCGATGCCGGCTTCCTGGAGCTGCACGCGCAGGCGGATGGCGGCGTGGAGATCGCCTACCTGGGGGTGCATCCGGCGCTGCTGGGACGCGCCTTGGGCGGCTGGCTGGTGGAGGCGGCGGTGACCACCGCCTTTGCCCAGGGCGCGCGCCACGTGTGGCTGCACACCTGTACCCTGGACGCCCCCCGCCGCCCTCCCCAACTATCTCCGGCGCGGCTTCCGTGTGGAGCGGTCGGAGGAGTACGACGCCCCGCCGCGCCCCTGACCACCGCGTCCCGGACCGCCACGCCCGCCGCGCCCGGGGCCGCCCCGCCCCCCGCGCCGAGGGCCGGCCTCCTCCCACCGCTCCGCCTCGGTGTACGGCGCGTCCAGCCGCTCCTGCAGCGCCTCCAGCGTGGCGCCATGCACCGCCCCACGCTGCCCGCGGTGCACCACGAACCGCAGCGGACGATCCAGCGCCGGCAGCTCCTCCGCCACCAGGGTGCGCGCCATCTTCTCCGGCAGGTGCAGCCGCACCACCGGGTGCCACGTCCCCTCCGCCAGCTCCTGGTCGTACTCCAGCGCCACCTCGCGGTCCCGCACCACCACCTCCTGCGGCAGCGCACGGGCGGCCACACGCTGCGCCTCGCTCACGAAGTCCCGGGGGTCCAGCCGCAGCGGCAGCGCCCGCACCGCCTCCCAGTCGTCCACCGCCCCCAGCGCGCCCTCATACCACGCCGTCAGCTCGGCCTCCCCCAGCCGCGGCACCGCCGCCCCCAACCGGCGCCACAGGGCGCGCACCTCCTCCACCACCGGCTGGTTGCGCCGCACCCCGGGGTGGCGCAAGGCGCCCCGCGCGGCCGCCTCGGCCAACAGCCGCCGCGCCGCCCCCGCCTCCGCGCCGCCCCACGCGGACACCCCCTCGCGCTCGCGCGAAAGCTCGAAACCCCGGTACGTCACCCGCCGCTCGCGCACCAGCGGGCACCCGCCCCGCTCCAGGTCCAGCACCAGCGCCGGCGGGTGGCGCTCCGCATGCGCGCGGATCACGTCCGGCGGCAGCTGCGTCCCCTCGATGCTCGCCCGCGGGACCCCGAACCGGTCGGCGAAGAAGCGCAGGCTCCCCGCCACCGCCCCCCAGCTGCCGCACACGCTGGACCGCGAGACCCGCGCCTCCTGCCCATCCACCGTCTGCTCCTCCAGCACCAGGTCGAAGGGCATGTGCGTGGCCAGCAGCGTGGTGAACGCCCGCTGCGTGGCCGCCGTCGCCGGCGCCAGCGTCTCCGGCAGCGGCGCGCCCAGCGACCGGTAGATGCTGGCCATGGCCAGCGCCGCGTCCTCCAGCGCCTTCACCAGCACCCCGCGCCGCTCGGCCCACGGAGCGATCGCCTCCGCGTCAAACAGGTGCCGCGGCAGCCCGTACACCGCGCCGATGTACCCCGCCGTGCGGTACGCCTCCGCGTACAGGTTGTACGCCGTGAGGTGGTCGCTGCCGCGCACCACCACCCCCGCCAGGTCGCGCCCGTCGCGCGTCATCCGGTGCAGCGACTCGATGCCGCTCATGACCGCCAGCACGGGGAGCAGGGCGTCGTCGGCGTGCACCAGCAGCTCTCCCCAGCTCCGCTCCACGGGGAGCGCCTCCACGGCGCGCCCGTACGCGGTCAGCCGCCCCTCGTGCACCAGCCCGCGCGCCTCCAGCAGCGCCAGCGCGCGCCGGTAGGCCGCGCGGTCCAGCGGCACGGGGAGCTCCAGCGCGTCGGCCCGCACCCCGAGCCCGGCGCAGGTGAGCGCCACCCGCTCGCTGTCCCCGGCCAGCTGGAACTCGGGATCCACCGGGCGCAGCGCCTCGAAGCGGATGTCGCGGTCGCTGAGGATGAACACCCGCCCCCCCGCCACGCGCCCGTGCACGCGCCCCGCCATCTGCAGCAGCTCGTTGGCCCCGAGGTGCACCCGCGTGAGCACGTTCCGCCCGCGGTCGATCACGTTGGTGAAGCGCGTGTCGTCGATGAGCACCGTGTCCAGCCCCGGCACGTTGAGCGCGCTCTGCCCGGCCGCGGTCATCGCCAGCACGAACGGCTTGGGCACCGTCCCCTCGAGGAACGGGCGGATCACGCGGATCGGCTCGCCGCCGTGGTAGTGCGCCGCCGCGATGCGCGGTGCGTGCGTGCGCACCCACTCGGCCGCCTCCTCCACCGCCGCGCGCGTGGGGAGGAACAGCGCCACCCCGCGCCGCTCCCGCACCACCGCCTGCAGGAACCGCTCGTCCAGGAACGCCAGCGGCGCACGCCGCTCCACCTTCACCGTCGCCGCCTTCTCCGCGTCGAACGCCGACACCTGCAGCACGGCCGCGCTCTCCAGGTAGCGCGCGTAGAACGTGGGGTCCACGGTGGCCGACAGCCAGATGAACCGGCACCCCACCCGCTTCCCCAGCGCCAGGCACAGCTCCAGCTCCGCGCTCGTCTGGTGGATCTCATCCACCAGCAGCGTGTCGCGCGGCTGGATGTCCCCGTCCTGAAACCAGCGCCGCGCGATGCCGGTGGTCACGATGACCACGTTCCACGACGGCGTCTCGGGCGTGGCCTCGCGCTCGCGGTTCACCACCCCCACGCGCAGCGCGGTCGTCCCCAGGATCGTCTCGGCGATGGGGCGGATGGCCAGCGTCTTCCCCGTGCCGGTGCCCGCGACGATGCCGAACCCCTCGCCGCCGGCGGCCAGCGCCCGCAGCTCCTCGCCGTGGTGTCGCTGGAGGTAGGTGTCCAGCGTGAGCCCCACCGCCAGTTCGATGGTCTCGCACGCCGCGCGGGTGGGGGCGATGACGATGAGGCGCCCCGTGGGCGGCTCCGCCGCGACGAAGGCGTCGCGGTCGATGGGGAGGTAGCGGTCGCGGGGAGAGCGCACCCCGAAAGCTACACCCCCCGGGCCCCGCGAGCGGAGCGCGCCCCGACGACCAGCGCCGTGGCGCGCCCTACCGCTGGATCAGCTTCACCCGCTCGCCGTTGCGGAAGATCTCCACCCGGTCGGCGCGCCCGTCGCGGTTGACGTCGGTCCACACCTGCAGCAGCGCCGCCTGCTGGTCCAGGAAGATGGCCCGCCAGGGCACGCCTCCCCGCCCCTGGTCGGGGATGCGCAGGATGAACTCGTTGGTCCCCAGCCACTGCATCACCTCGGTGCTGGGGCGCCCCTGCAGCACGTCCTGCGCGGCCCGCATGGACGGCAGCACCTGCGGGTACGCCTGCGCGGCAAAGCCCGGCAGGTCGTCGCACCGCCCGTCCTTGTCGCGGTCCACGCAGGTGGGGGGACCAAAGCGCTGGTCGTCGCACCAGCCGTCCTCGTCGCGGTCGAGGCACACCGACGACCCGAACCCGGGGGGACGCACGCCGGGCCCCTGGTTGAAGTAGCGGGGGTCGCCCACCGGCGCCGGCACCACCGCCCCGCCAGGAGTGACGTAGCCGCCGGTGGCCCCGCCGTATGACCCTGGGGGCCCTGGCGGTGACACCGCGCCGCCCGGATACGACGACGCCGGCGTGGAGGACGCCGGCGGATCACCGTGCAGCTGCTGGTCGGAAATGCGTTTGGCCTCCCACGCCTCGCGCGCGCGGGGATCGGGGGGCGCGACCTCGGGGGGGATGAGCGGGGCGCCCTTGCGGGGGGTGGGGGCGAACCCCTTCACCGGGAGCGGCGCCCCCGTCTTCCCCTTGACCGGCTGGCCGTAGAGCACGCGGGCGTTCCCGGGGCGGTTGCGCACCGCCGTGGCGCAGTCGGTGGGGGCGGGCTGTTGCGACGCCGGCACCCCCGCCACCCACAGCCGGCACATCCCCGGCGGCGGGAGGTGCTCCTTGGGCACTTCGTCCTGGGGGCGCCCCTCCCCTTCCGGCCGACCACTCGCGCCAGCCGGTGGCGCCCCCTGCGCTGCCACGCCGCCACCCCCGGCCATCAGCACCAGCAGCACGGCGGGAAGAAGCGACAGGCGGGGGGTGGCGGACATGGCGGGCACCTCGCGTGACATGCCAGAGAGCGAAAAAGGAGGGGAAACCCTACGGGGCCGACGCGGTGTCCTACCCCGGATGGGGGACGGGGATCCCTGACCGCGTCGGCGCGCCGGGGCGCGGCGGGAAAGCCCGTCGACGCCCACGGCAGGGACGGCTGGCGCCCCCGGCAGGCAACCCCGGGGCGCCCCGCGCGGCCTACTGGTCGCCGAAGCTGATGCCGATGCGGCGGGCCGTCTGCACGATGTCGTGGTCGGGGTCCACCCGCTTGCTCTCGCGCAGCACCTCCTCGATGGGCACCGTGACCAGGTGGGGCGACTGCAGCGCCACCATGTGCCCCCACTTCCGGTCGGCGATGGCCTGCACCGCCGCCGCCCCGAAGCGCGTGGCCAGCAGCCGGTCGTACCCGGTGGGCGACCCGCCCCGCTGGAGGTGCCCCAGCACCAGCGACCGCGTCTCCTTGCCGGTGGCCTTCTGGATCCCCACCCCCAGCCGCTCGGCAATGCCGCCCAGGCGCCGGTCCTGCCCGGGGAGCGACGCCCCGATGATCGACGCCTCCCCACCCTTGGGGCGCGCCCCCTCGGCCACCACCACGATGCTGAACCGCTTCCCCGAGGCATCCCGGCTCAGGATCTTCTCGCACACCTTGTCCAGCTCCCACTCGATCTCCGGGAGCAGGATGACATCGGCATCCCCCGCCACCCCGGCATGCAGCGCGATGAACCCCGCGTCGCGCCCCATGACCTCCAGCACCATCACCCGGTCGTGCGACTCGGCCGTGGTGTGCAGCTTGTCCAGCGCCTCCATGGCGGTGGTCACCGCCGTGTCGAAGCCGAAGGTGGTGATCGTGCACGCCACGTCGTTGTCGATCGTCTTGGGGACGCTCACCACGCGCACGCCCTTGGCCGCCAGCTGCTGCGCGATCTTGAGCGAGCCGTCGCCCCCGATGGAGATGATGGCCTCGATCCCCAGGTTGCGCGCGTTCTCGACCAGCTCGTCCGAGCGGTCCACCTCCCCCCAGCTGCCGTCGGCGCGCTGCACCGGATAGGCGAAGGGGGAGCCGCGGTTGGTGGTGCGCAGGATCGTGCCGCCCAGGCTGGCGATCCCCCGCACGCTCTGCTCGTTGAGGGGGACCACTTCGTCCTCCCCCAGCAGCCCGGCAAAGCCGCGCTTGATGCCAAGGACGTCCCAGCCGCGCGAGCGCGCCGAAAGCACCGCGGCCCGGATGACCGCGTTGAGGCCGGGGGCATCGCCGCCCCCGGTGGAGATCGCAATCCGCATGTCGGTGTGAATCGGTCAGGGTGTTGTGGGTGCCCGCGAAACATAGCAGTGGGCACGTGCGGTGCGGAGCGCCAGCGGGCGGTGCGCCGAGTTGGTGGCCGTGCGCCCGGCAGGTCATGCTGCGGAATGTCGCCCCACCCCCCTCCCGCCCCGAGGTCCCCGGCGGGCCCCGCGCCTGCCGGCCACACCCTGGTCGAGCTCATCACCGTGCTGGCGGTGCTGGGGGTGGTGCTGGGGGTGACCGTGCCCCCCGCCGCGCACGTGCTGGACACGGGGGCGGTGCTGGTGGCGCGGCAGGAGGCGACCGCGCTCCTGGCGCTGGCGCGCGGGCACGCGCTGGCGGCAGGACGCGCCACGGCGGTGACCGTGCAGGGCGCGGAGGCGCGCCTGGTGGTGCATGCCGGGACCGACACGCTGCGCGACGCCTCGTGGCGCGCCCTGGGGGTGACGCTGGAGGCCACCCGCGATTCGCTGGCCTACGGCCCCGATGGGCTGGGGGTGGGAGCCGCCAACCTCCGCCTCGTCCTGCGGCGCGGCGGTGCCGCCGACACCCTGTCCGTCTCCCGCCTGGGGCGGGTGCGGGCCGGGGGGTAGGCGGCGACGCGCCTCAGCCGGCCACGGTCCCGAAGTCGAACCCCGGCACGCTCACCCGCGGGATTTCCTGCCCGATCACCCGCTCGATGGTGCGCACCATGCCGATCTCCTCCCCCGACATGAACGTGTACGCGTCCCCGGTGGCCGCCGCCCGCCCCGTGCGCCCGATGCGGTGGACGTAGTCCTCGGCCTGCTGCGGCACGTCGAAGTTGATCACGTGCGTGATGCCGGAGATGTCCAGCCCGCGCTGTGCGATGTCGGTGGCCACCAGCACCCGCAGGGCGCCCGACTTGAAGTCCTCCAGCGCCTGCACCCGCTCCTTCTGCGACTTGTCGGCGTGCATGGCCCCCGCCTCGATCCCGGCGCGCCGCAGGTCGTCCACCACGCGGTCGGCGCCGCTCTTGGTGCGCGTGAACACCAGCACCGTCTCGCTGGGGTGCGCGCGCAGCAGGTGCACCAGCAGGTCGCCTTTGCGGTGGCGCGGCACGGGGTAGACCGCGTGGGTGACCGTGGTGGCTGCCGACGACCGGCGCCCCACCTGCACCACCACCGGCTTGCGCAGGTACTTGCGCGCCAGCGCCTCCACCTCGGGGGGCATCGTCGCGCTGAACAGCAGCGTCTGCCGCCACCGCGGGATCTGCTCCACGATGCGGTTGATCTGCGGCGCGAACCCCATGTCCAGCATCCGGTCCGCCTCGTCCAGCACCAGCGTCTCGAGGTAGCTGAAGTCCACGTTGCGCTTCTCGAGGTGGTCCAGCAGCCGCCCCGGGGTGGCCACCACCACGTCCACGCCGTTGCGCAGCGCGCGCTCCTGCGGCTCGTACCCCACGCCGCCGTACACGGGGATCACCCCCACCGGCGCGTGCTTGGAGTACTTCCGCACGCTCTCCTCCACCTGCAGGCACAGCTCGCGGGTGGGGGTCAGCACCAGCACCCGCGTGCGCCGCGGCCCGCCCAGCAGCCGCTGGACCATGGGGAGGGTGAAGCTGGCGGTCTTGCCGGTGCCCGTCTGCGCCAGCCCGATGAGGTCGCGCCCCGCCAGCGCCAGCGGAATGGCCTCGCGCTGGATGGGGGTGGGCTTCTCGTAGCCAGCCTCCTGCAGCGCCGTCAGCAGCGCGGGGGCCAACCCCAGTTCGGCGAAGGTGGGAACGGGGGCGTCGGCGGGCTCGCCGACGGCGGGAGCGGAGGGCGTCGTGGTGTCGGTCGCGATGTCTGTCATGGTATCCCCGGAAGATAACGCAGGCGCGCCGTCCCCGGGGATGCCCGGTTCATCCCGCTGGGCGCCGCCCCCCCCCCCCCCCCCCCCC
>JBEIJM010000006.1:0-45754 GCA_040380205.1 Gemmatimonadaceae bacterium | reverse complement strand
GCTGCGCCGCGACCGGCGCGTGCCCGGCCGACAGCGCGACCCCGGCCGCGACGGCCAGCAGCGCCCGCCGGCGGGACGCGGGGCGACCACGACGCGGCGGCATCATGACTGGCTCCCCCCGGCGGCCCCGCCGCGGGTCGCGGTGCGCTCCACGTACGTCTGCAGCATGATCGTGGCGGCCAGCGTCCCCTTGGCCGACGTCTTCACGCTGCTCGCACGCCCTTGCACCCCGCCCGCCTGCCCGTTGGCCAGCCCGATGGCGAACTGCACCGGCGCCACGATGCGGGGCAGCGAGCCCACGTTGGACAGAAACTCCCCCACCTGGTGGTAGCCGCCGATGATGGTCACGGTGTAGCGGTAGGTGTCGAAGTTGGCCCCCACCATGACCGGCTCGGGGATGACGCCGCCCACATCGAGCCCGGCCCGGCGCGCCGCGGTGCTGACCTCTTCCAGCAGCGCGGGGACCTCGTTGCTGGTGGGCACCAGGCGGCGCATGGCCACCAGCACCGCGCGATTCTCCGAGGCCTTTTCCCGCAGGCGCCGGATGCTGCCGGGGGAGAACTGGCGCGAGGCGCTGTCGTTGAGCACGGTGAGGGCGGCGATCCGCTCCTCGTCGGCGGCGATCCGCTTGCCCGCGTCCGCATGCGGGAACAGGTAATAGCACACGGCGAGCGCGACGGCGACCATGCCGACGAGCAGCTTGACCTGATCGGGTTGCCGGTCGGGAAGAAGGGCCATGACGGCTACCGGACGGGGATGACAAGGGGGGTGACCTGCGCGACCCCGGCGGGCGGGGACTCATACGAGGCCGAGAGCTCGAACTGGGTGACGTCCTTCCCCTCCACGACGGTGATCTCCGACCGCACCAGCGTGACCCAGGCGAGGAAGGGCGACGCCTCGAGCTGGCGCATGAACAGCGTCAGCGCCTGGATGTCGATGGTCTGGCCGGTGATCTTGAAGACCAGCGGCACCGTGGAGGGCATGGCCGGTGGCGCGGCCGTGCCACCGGCCGCCGCCCCCGCCGCCGCCACGGCGGCGCTGTCAGGCTCGGGCGCGCGCGGGGGCTTGCTGGTCTGGTCGATGGACACGAGCCACGTGTAGGCCGGGAGGGCGCGGCTCACCTCGTCCAGGATGTGCGCCCACTGGTACCGCGTCTCGTCGATGCTGCGGATGATGGCCAGGTTGCGCTCCACCGAGTCGCGCTCGGCGGACAGGCGCCGCTGGGCGGTGATGGCGGAGCTCAGGCGCGAGGAGTCGGTGATGGCGGCCTCGAGGCGCTCGGCCACCGCCTGCGCCCGCGCCGACTGCGCGGAGAACATCCACCCCACGGCGGCCACCGACGCGACCGTCACCCCGATGCTCCCCACCAGCAGCGGATCGCGGATGGAGCCGGAGATCGATCGGAACAGCTTGGCCACGTCGACGTCGGCCTTGAGGGCCGACGGCTTGTGGGCCCCGGGCAGGAGGTTGACGGTGATCAGCATGGGCGGCTCACGATAGGCGGGTCAGGCGGCGCGCAGCGCCAGGCCGACCGACAGCATCAGCAGGGGCGCCACGTCGTCGGAGGGGAGGTCATCGAGGGCGTCGCGGGCGACCGCGAGGCCGGCCAGCGCGCTGGCCGACTGCACCGGGATGCGGAGCCGCTCCCCCAGCCACGGGAGGAAGCCGGGAACGCGGGCGCCGCCGCCGCACGCCCACACGGCGCGGATCTGCCCGAGGTTGCGCGAGGTGGTGGCGAGGAAGGTCGCCGCCCGCTCCATGCCGGACGCCAACTCCTCCCCCTGCTGGGCCAGCGCCTCGTCGAGCAGCGGCGAGAGCTCGTCGGCGCGCAGCAGCGCCTCGGCCTGCTCGCCTCCCAGCCCGTGCCGCGCCTGCACCGCCTCGCGGAGGCGCCGCGTGCCCACCGGCAGGTCCCGGGTGAGCACGGGGACGCCGGCGTCCATCACGATGAGGATGGTGTTGTCGTGCCCCACGTTGAGGAGCGCCACGGTGCCGCGCATCGCCTCGGGGTGGTTGGCCTCGAAGGCGTTGTGGAGCGCAAAGGTGTCCACATCGATCACCGCCGGGGCGACGCCGGCCTCCTTCACCAGGTCCCGCCGCGCCACCACCAGCTCGCGCTTCGCCGCCACCAGCAGCACGCTCATGTCCCCGTCCTTCTCCTCGGGGTTGAGCAGGTGGAAATCCAGCTCCACCGAGTCCATGTCGAAGGGGACATGCTGCTCGGCCTCGAAGCGCATGAGCTCCCGCAGCTGCGACGGCTTGACCCGGTCGACGCTGATCCGCTTGATGATCACGTCGCGTCCGCCGATGGCGGCGACCACATGGGCCGCCTTCACGCCGGCGGCCTGCAGGGTGTCGCGGATGGCGTCGGCCACGAGGGCCTGGTCCATCACCTCCCCCTCCACGATGGCGGAGTCGGGGAGCGGCGTGAGCACCACGCGCTGCAGCTCAGGCTCGCGCCCGCCGTGGTCGATGACCACGGCCTTGACGAGCCCGGAACCGATGTCCAGCCCGAGGGTCTGCTTGCGCCGACCGAAGAGCGCCATGGGGAAGTGCGGGAGAGGGTCTCCCCAGGGGATGCCTCCGGCCTCATGCCGGCTGCCCCGTCCCTGGGGCCGTGCTGAAACAGCGCGCGTCCACCATGAAACGACTGGTGGCGTGCTTGGTAACGCCCGTCCCACGCGCGGCACGGGGCGGTGATGCCGGTGGCGTGACAGTTCGGTCATGGGACGCCGCTGCCCCAGTGCCCCACCGGCTCGCCCCGCGCCACGGCGAGGGTGGCCAGCGCCAGCTGGACCAGGCAGCGGTTGAAGCGCACGTCCGTGCCCGGCCCCAGGCGGCTCACGCCCCCGTCGCGGGCGACAATGCCCACGGCGCCGCGCACGACGAGGCGCCCCTGCACCGTGAGGCGCCCCAGCACCAGCAGCAGGCCGTCGACCTGCAGGGTGCCGGCCACGGTGAGGTCGCCATCGACCACCAGGGCCCCCTGCCACCGGTGCGTGCCGCTGAGCGGCGTGGTGGGCGCGGCGAGCCCCAGCCCGTGCCATGTCCCGCCACCGGAGACCGGCGCAAGCCGCGGCAGCCCCCAGCGATGCCGACGGGCCAGGATGGTCCGGATGCCCGCCGAGTCGGTGTGCAGCGCGCTGGCGACCATGAGGGGGGGCAGATGACTGGGGACGGGCGGGGGGCCGCAGGGTGCGAGGTCCCGATCCCGATCGTCACCATCCAGCGACGCCGCGGCGTCCACCTGCACCGGGGCCCGCGCGGTGACGGCGGCGGCGAGATCGACCGCGGGGGCGTGCAGCCAGAGGGCCCGCTCCACGCGCCGCACCAGGAGCGGGACCCCAGGGTGCGGCGCCGCGGTGGCGTCGGCGGTGAGCCACAGCAGCAGGGGATGGGGGCGGGCGATGAGGACGCGGACGGGGCGGACGCCGGCGCCCGGGAGATACTGCGTGTCCGCCAGCCCGGGGGACGGCAGCGACGGGGTGGCCCCACGGAGGTCCCCCCCGAGATCAGCCAGCTGGGCGCGCACGGATTCGAGGGCGGACTCCGCCTGCACGAGCGTGGCGGTTCCCAGTGCGGCCAGCTGCGCCTCGCGGTGCGCCTGCACGGCGCCGGAAGCGGTGGCCATGGCGAGCAGGGCCACCAGCGCCAGCACCACCAGGAGGGCGGGGACGAGGGTGCCCGCGCGCAGGCGGTGCCTCACGGGGTCCTCCGGCGCAGGGTGACCGCGGCGTGGAGCGCGTACGCCGGAAGTGGCGCCAGCCGCCCGGAGGGCGCGGCGGGGGTGCGCAGCGTGATGCGCACGTGCTGGGGGGCGGCGGCCCCGGAGGCCAGTGCGGTGCCGGTGGCATCCCACCCCTGCATCCGCATGCCGCGGCCGGTCGGGGACTCCAGCGGGCCCGCCAGTGGCTGGATGCCGTCCCACGCCCCGCGCGTGAACGTTTGTCGGCCGAGGAACCATCCGCCTTGGCTGGCATACAGGCGGTACCGGACCAACCGGGTCACATGCAGCGGGAGTCCTGGCGCGAAGGCGCTCGGAGAGGGGCGCTGCAGGGTGAGTCGCCACGCGATCGCTCCGGCCCCACGAGGCGCGGCGGGCGATGCTGGACAGGCCGCCCCTCCATCCACGGCCTCGACCGTGGCGTGGAGTGGCTGCGGGGTGTGGAGGTCCGCGGCCAGCGTCCAGCCCTGCAGGGCATCACCGGCGGCGGGGAGCGTGCGCCACGGGCTACCCCTGGACGACCCTGGGGGAGCGAGCACCACCACGGTTTCCGGGGCGGGATGGTCGCAGACGATGGCGGTCCCCAGGCGGGCGCGCAGCGTGAGGAGCGTGTCGCTCCAGTGCAGCAGGGCGTCGGCCGCCAGCGGGCGCAGTTCCGCCGCGAGGGCGCCGGCGGCGTGGCGCAGCTCCCGGAGGTGGCGTGCCGTGTGGTCGTGCTGGCGGGCGGCGCGCCAGCCGCTGAGGAGCGCGGAAGCGACCAGCGCCAGGACGAGCGCCGCGAGGGGGAGGGTGACGAGCAGCTCGACCAGGGTGGTGCCGGAGCGCCGCGCGATCATGGACAGGCCACCTGGGTGGCAAGGTCGACCAGCGGGCGCGGTGCCCCGCCGTGCGGTGGCGTGTACCAGACCGTGGCGTGCCGAACGCCTCCGCGCGCGTCGTGGTGGTCGGCGATGTGCAGCCGCAGGCGGGGGGCATCGGGGGGGACGGAGGGCGACGCCGTGCCGCAGGGATAGCCCAACACGAGCTCCACCGCCGCGTTCGCAGCCGCCCCCCCCGTGGTGAGGGCGCGGGCTCTGTCTTCCAGCGCCAGCGTGCCCGCCAGCGAGGGGGCGGCCACCGCCGCCACCACGCCGCACAGCGCGAGGGCCACCAGCAGCTCAGCCATCAACGCGCCGCACCGGCCCTGAGGCGCACGATGATGGGCGGGGACTGGAGCGTGCGGGAGACCGGAACAGGCACCCGGTCGGGGGCGGAGGCGGGGCGACATGGCCCCACGGTACAAGCGGCACCGTCCTGTGTGGTAACCGCGCCATCGCGGGCGTGGCCCTGGCACCGCATAGGCGGTCCCGCGCAGGTGGTCCCCCACAGGCGGTCCCGCACAGACGGTCCCGCACAGGCGGTCCCGCGCAGGTGGCGCGCCCTCGCCGTCGCCGCGCCGCCGCCACGCAGGGCGAGGGGGGGGCACGACGAAGGGGGCCCGACCGAAGTAGGGCCCCCGCATATCGTCTCGGCTGCCATGGTCCCGGGGGTACCGGGACCGCGGGTGCAACCCGTGCGGGTCGCCCTACTTGCAGCTGGCTCCGCCCGGGGCGCCTTCCGGCATTCCGGCGGGGGTGTTGGTGCCGATGCCGATCACGCACACCGTGCCGACCGCCTGGGCGTGCGTGCCCTGCGCCTGCCATCCCGTGGGGGTGGCCTGCGTGACGGAGACCACCACGCCGGCCGACCCGATCGGGGCGGTGAACCCCACGTAGGTGTTGTTGTCCGAGAAATATGCTTCGGCGGCAATCACGAGGTTCTTGAGGTCCTGTTTGATCGCCACCACGTACGCCTTCTTCTTTGTGTCGGCGAACTTCGGCACCGCCACCGAGGCGAGGATGCCGATGATCACCACCACGATCAGCAGTTCAATGAGGGTGAAGCCGGATCGGGTGGGGCCCGGTCGGGCAAGACCCGTATGCGTTCGCGGCATGACGGACTCCGGGAAGGTGGGGTGCGGGACGCGGAGCGGGCGTTCGTGCCGGGCAGGGTTCACGCCCGACCACCCGTGCGCCTGGCCACCCCCGTGCGGGGGCAGGCCGGGCACCGGACGGCGATGACGCTCGCCATCCGGCGCGTCCCGCGGCGACTCACTTGCAGGTCGCGCCGCCCGGCGAACCTTCCCGCAGCCCGGCCGGCGTGCCAGTGCCCGCACCCACCGTGCAGCTGGCACCCGACGCCTGGGCGTGCGCGGCCGTGATCGTGTAGCCGGTGGCGGTGAGCGCCGAGACGGTCAGCGTCACGCCCGCGGAGGCGGTGGGCGCCGGAAAGCCGACGTACGTGTTGTTGTCGGCGAAGAACGCCTCGGCGGCGGACACGCCGTTCTTGAGGTCGGCCTTCATGGCCGTCACGTATGCCTTGCGCTTGGTGTCGGCGAACTTCGGGATCGCGATGGCGGCCAGGATGCCGATGATCACGACCACGATGAGGAGCTCGATGAGGGTGAAGCCCTTGCGGTTCTGCGTCATGTCAGGAGTCTCAGTGTGGATTCGGGACTGCACGGAGGGACGGTGCCCCGGACGGGTGGCCGTGTGCGGCCAAGGAACCGGGAGCGCCGTCGCCCGCCGGATACGTCAGTGCGTCGGCCTGCTTACTTGCAGGTCGCGCCGCCCGGCGAGCCTTCCTGAAGCCCGGCCGGGGTGCCAGTGCCCGCGCCCACGGAGCAGCTGGCACCCGACGCCTGGGCGTGCGTGGCCGTGATGGTGTAGCCGGTGGCGGTGAGCGCCGAGACGGCCAGCGTCACGCCCGAGGAGGCCGTGGGGGCCGGGAAGCCGACATAGGTGTTGTTGTCGGCGAAGAACGCCTCGGCGGCGGAGACGCCGTTCTTGAGGTCGGACTTCATGGCCGTCACGTACGCCTTGCGCTTGGTGTCGGCGAACTTCGGGATCGCGATGGCGGCCAGGATGCCGATGATCACGACGACGATCAGGAGCTCGATGAGGGTGAAGCCCTTGCGCGTGCGCTGCATGGTAGTGCTCCAAAAAGGGGTGAGGTGCGAGGCGGTGGGAGTGCCCCGCCCGCCTGAGGGGAGTGCAAGGGGCGTGCCATATGCCTGAGCTCGCCCTAACACCTTGTATTGCATGGCGTTGTCACGAATGGCCACTCGCCTGATCCGCCGCGAGGTGCGGTGTGTTGCCGCAGACGCCGCACTTTGCAACGACGAGGCGCTGGTGCTCGGAGACGGGCGCGGCTAGACGCCCACGGACAAGGAAATCCGGGGCGGGGGGCCGCGCGTACCGCGCCGTCGCCGGCGGCATCCTGCCACCGCGCGGCGCCGGGGGGCCGCTATTTGCAGAGCGGGCCGCCGGGGACGCCTTCCTCCAGCCCTGCGGGGACCGACCCGCCGGCTCCGGCCCGGCACTCCGCCCCGGGCGCCGACCCGTGCACCGCGCGGGCGCGCCAGCCGGTGGCATTGGCGATGTCCACCGTCACCGACAACCCCGTGAGCGCCCCCTCGTCGGGGAGCACCGCCGCGCAGACTGCACCCGGCGGACAGGAGGAGTAGCTCCCCCGGTCGGCGAAGCGCAGCTCCATGTCCAGCGCCGTCGTGCGCAGCGCGGCCTTCATCTCGGCCACGTACGCCACCCGCTTGGTCTCCCGGTACTTGGGGACCGCCAGCGCGGCCAGCAGGCCGATGACCACCACCACGATCAGCAGCTCGATGAGCGTGAACCCCTGGCGGCGCCCCATCGGCGTCGCGGTCGCGCCGGTCACGCCCCCTCGCCGTACCGCGCCAGCTTGCGGTACAACGTGGACGGGTCGATCCCCAGCACTTCCGCCGCCCGGCTCTTGTTCCCGGCCTCAGCCCGCAGCACCCATTGGATGTAGGCGCGCTCGATCGCCTCCATCGTGGGGGTGGCCGGCGGGCGGTCGGTCAGCAGCGGCTCGGCGCGACGCTCAGTCACCCGCGCCGGCAGCGCCTCCGCCTCGATCACCCCCCCCGAGGTCAGGATCACCGCCCGTTCCAGCGCGTTCTCCAGCTCGCGCACGTTGCCGGGCCACCCGTACGCCAGCAGCGCGTCGCGCGCCCCCGGCGCCAGCGCCTTGGGCTCCCCCCCGCGCGCGCTACGCGCGAGAAACGCCTCCGCCAACAGCAGGATGTCGTCACCGCGCTGCCGCAGCGGCGGCAGGTGCACCGCAATCACGTTGAGCCGGTAGAAGAGGTCGGCGCGGAAGCTGCCGCGGCGGATTTCCTCCTCCAGGTCGCGATTGGTGGCCGCCAGCAGGCGCGTCTCCACCGGCACCGCCTCGGTGGCCCCCACCGGGATCACCTCGCGCTGCTGCAGCACCCGCAGCAGCTTGACCTGCGTGCTGGGGGTGGTCTCGCCGATCTCGTCCAGGAAGAAGGTGCCGCGCCGCGCCGCGGTGAACAGCCCCTCCTTGTCCCTCACCGCCCCGGTGAACGCCCCCTTCACGTGGCCGAACAGCTCGCTCTCCAGCAGCGACTCGGGGAGCGCACCGCAGTTGATGGAGCGGAAGCTCTCCTCCTGCCGGGCGCTGAGGTCGTGGATGTAGCGGGCCACCACTTCCTTGCCCGTCCCCGACTCGCCGGTGATGAGCACCGTGGAGTCGGTGGGCGCCACCGTCTCGGCCAGCTGCAGCACGTCGCGCCACGCGGGGCTGTGCCCCACGGGGCGCCCGCCCGCCGCCCCGTCGCGCCGTTGCAGCGCCTGGCGCAGGGCCTGGTTCTCGCTCCGCAGCCGCCGGTGCTCCGAGGCGCGCCGCAGGATGGCCACCAGTTCGTCGTTGCGGAACGGTTTCTGGATGTAGTAGTACGCCCCCGCGTTCACCGCCTGCATGGCGGTCTGCAGCGTGGCCTGCGCCGTCATGAGGATCACCGGCACCCCGGGGATGGTGCGGCGCGCCGCCTCCAGCACCTCCACGCCCCCCACCTCCGGCATGCGGATGTCAGTGAGCACCACGTCGGGGGGCTCCGCCTCCAGCTGGGCGAGCCCCGCCCGCCCGCCGTGGGCCATCACCGGGTGAAACCCCTCCGACTTGAGGAGGATGCGCAGCGAGTCGAGGATGCCGGTCTCGTCGTCCACGACGAGCACGCGCGGCGGGGTGGCCGTGGTGACCATGAATCAGCGGTGAATGGGGGTGGGCACGCGGGTGGCCGCCACCGAGGGCGTCCCCCGCCGTGCGGGCGACGCGGGGAGGAACATGGTGAAGCGGGTGCCGCGCGGGAGGGAATCGACCAGCACCAGCCCGCGATGCGCCTCCACCGCGCGATGCACGACGGGGAGCCCGAGGCCGGTGCCCCCCGGCTTCCCGGACACGAACGGTTCGAAGAGGCGGGTACGCAGCGCCGGCGGGATCCCCGGACCGTCGTCGGTCACGCTCACGGCGATGAGCGGCGGCGCCTCGGCGCCCTGCCCCTCGGCCACGGCGGGGACCACGGCGTCGTGCGGCTCCACCCGCACGCTCACCCGTCCCCCCGGTTCGACCGCCTGCACCGCATTGAGCACCAGGTTGAAGACGGCCCGGTGCAGCAGGTCCTCGTCCCCCTCCACCATGGGCAGCCCCGGCGTGACGGCCACCGTGACCTCCACGCCGTCCGGTCGCTCCGGGTGCGCCGCGGCCAACGCGGCCGCGCCGCGCGCCACCTCGCCCAGGTCCAGCAGCGCCAGCCGCGACACCTGCGCGCGGGCAAAGTCCAGGAAGTCCCCCAGGAGGCGACTCAAGCGGTCGGCCTCGCGCACGATGAGCGTGTGCAGCAGGGTGCCGTCCTCATCGTCCTCGCCCCCCGAGGCCAGCCCCCGGCGGCGCGCCAGCTGCTCGGTGGCGCTCCGGATGGACGCCAGCGGATTGCGGATCTCGTGGGCCAGCGAGGCGCTCAACTCCGCCACCGCCTGCAGCCGCTCGGTGCGCACATGCAGCGCCTGCAGCCGCTTGCTGTCGGAGATGTCCTGGAAGATGGCGGTGGTGGTGTACCGATCCCCCACCTCCGCCCCGTCGGCCACGGTGGTGGTCATCCCCACCTCCACCGCGCCCCCGTCGCGCACGATCACCCCTTCGGCCCGGGCCACGCGCCGGCGGTCGCGCGAGGAATCCACCAGCAGCTGCGCCAGCTCCGGCGCAATCCGCTCCAGCACCCGGAGCACCGGGCGCCCCATCTGCGGCTCCAGGTCGAGCCCCAGCAACTCGGACGCCATGGGGTTGGCGTACAGCAGGCGCCCCTGCGGATCGATGGTGAGAATGCCGGAGCGGATCGAGCGCAGGATATCCGCCGCCTCGAACTGCACCGTCATCAGCTGCTGGGTGAAGGCGGAGCGCCCCTGCTGCAGCTGCCGCAGTCGGTGCACCAGCAGCCCCAACCCGCCGCCGATGGCCAGGAAGACGGTCACCTGCACCAGCAGCCCCACCTCGGGCCACCCGGGGCGCTGCGCCAGCACCACCCCCCCGTACAGCAGGGATGCCCCCAGCGCCACCAGCATCCCCCCCTGGAACGACAGCACCAGGGAGGCCCCGCTGATCACCAGGATGTACAGGGCCGCGAACTGCGAACTCCACCCGCCGGTGAGCCACACGGCCAGCGTAACCAGCGCCAGGTCCACGGTGAAGTGCACGGCCAGGAACCCCCGCCCCAGCGGGCGCGCGCCCTCGGCGCGCAGATACCCCCCCACAGTGGCCAAGGTGGCCGTCGCAAAGCCCAGCGTGGCCACCAGCGTGTCTGCCGGGTCGGCCTCCCGCCAGACGAACACCGCCGCCAGCAGCAAGGCGGTGGCCACCGACATGCGCCCGCCCCACCCCCACCGGATGATCCGGCGCGGCTCCAGGAGCTCCTGGACGGGTTCATGGGCGAAAGCCGGGGTGTAGCGCACGCGAAGGGGCACGGGGAACGCGATCCCCGCCGCCGGCATTCCATCCACCGGAACCACGGGGGTGTCGCAATTTGCAAGAGCCTGTCGCGCTACTGACGAATGACCCCCGTCCTCGTTTCTTTTCATGCCATGCTTGTTTCCCCGTTGGACGCTGCAGCCCCCCTGACCGCCAACACCGTGGTGGTCCGCCTGCTGGTGGTGCTGTGCCTGGTGCTGCTGAACGCCTTCTTCGTGGCCGCCGAGTTTGCGCTGGTGGCGGTCCGGCGCAGCCGCATCGACCAGATGGCGGCGGAGGGGGACCGCAAGGCCGCCGTGGTGCAGCGGGCGCTCTCCCAGCTGGACCGCTACATCTCGGGGACGCAACTGGGGATCACCCTGGCCTCGCTGGCGCTGGGGTGGGTGGGCGAACCGGCCGTGGCCGTCCTGGTGGACCGCGCATTGGCGCTGGTGGGGGTGGCCGTCTCCCCCGGGGCGGCGCACACCGGGGCCGGGATCGTGGTGGCGTTCCTGGTCATCACCTTCCTGCACATCGTGCTGGGCGAGCTGGCGCCCAAGTCCATCGCCCTGGCCCGCCCGGAGACGGTCAGCCGGATGGTGGCCCGGCCGCTGATGCTCTTCTCGGCGGCCATGTCCCCCTTCATCGGCTTTCTCAACGGTACCGCCAATCGCCTCCTGCGCCGACTGGGGGTGGAGCCGGTGTCCGAGGGGGGGCACGTCCACTCGCCCGAGGAGCTGCGCCTGCTGGTCATGCAGGCCCGGGCCCATGGCACCCTCGACGAATCGGACTCCGCCATGCTGGCCGGGGTGTTCGACTTCCACAACAAGAAGGTCCTGGACGTCATGCGCCCCCGCACCGGCATGGTGGCCATTGCGGAGGAGATCGAGCTGGACGAGCTGGTGGAGACGCTGCGGCGCGAGCGGTATTCGCGGTATCCCGTGTTCCGGGACACCCCCGACGACATCGTGGGGGTGTTCGTGGCCAAGGACTTCTGGCTGCACGACGCCCCGGAGAGCTTCCGGCTGGCCGACCACCTGCGTGAACCACTGTTCGTGCCGGCGTCGCGCGCGGCCGAGCGGGTGCTGGACGACCTGCGCCGCACGCGGGCCCAGCTGGCGGTGGTGCTGGACGAGTACGGGGGGACGGCGGGGATCGTGACCATGGAGGACCTCGTGGAGGAGGTCATCGGCGACATCGCCGATGAGTACGACCCCCTGTCGCGGGATGCGATGTTGCAGGACGGCGTGCTGGAGCTGGCCGGCTCGCTATCGCTGGTGGACGTGCGGTCGGATCATCAGGTGGCCATCCCCGAAGGGGACTGGTCCACGCTGGGCGGGTACGTGTTCGCCGCCCTGGGCCGGCTCCCGCGCGTCGGGGACCGCGTGGCCTACCCGCACGGCGATCTGGAAGTGGTGGCCATGGACGGACGGCGCGTGGCGGCGGTACGCGTGCACCGCCGTCCGGAACTCGTCCACACCGTCCGGTAATGGTTGCGCACGACCGCCCCTCCCCACCCGTCCCCGACCACCCTCGCATGCGCCCGTCTCCTCGTCCCAGCCCCCTGCGGGCCCTCCGTCTCCTGGCGCTGACGCTGGTGGTCCTGGCCGCGTGGGGGAGTTCCACCGCGCTGGCCTGTTCGGCCTTCGCCGACACGCTGCCGGCTCGTGGCGGGACGGTCGCCGGGAGCGCACAGGACACGCTCCGGCCGGCCGCGCCCCCCGGCGAGCCGGCCACCTCCTTCCCGCGCCCGGAGCGTCCGGTGTCGGACATCGTGGCCCCCCGCTGGACGGGCGAGCGGGAACGCGACGAGGATGGGGAATTTGCCCGGGTGGTGGCGCTGGCGCTGGTCCGCGACGGGATGCAGGTGGCCGACATCGGGGCCGGTGACGGCTACTACGTGGCGCGATTGGCGCCGCTGGTGGGGCCTGGCGGCCGGGTGTACGGCCAGGACGTGGTGCCCGAGTATCTCGGGTTGCTGGCCACCCGAGTGCGGCGCAACGCATGGGACAACGTGCAGGTGGTGCTGGGCGACCCGCACGATCCCCGGCTGCCCGAGGGAACCCTGGACCTGGCGTTCATGATCCACATGTACCACGAGATCGAACAGCCGTTCGGGGTGCTCTGGAACCTGGCCACCGCCATGAAGCCCGGCGGGCGGTTGGTCATCCTGGACCTCGACCGGCGCACCGACAGCCACGGCACCCCGCCTGCGCTGCTGCGGTGCGAACTCGAGGCCGTGGGCTACCGCATGGCCGGCCTCACGCGCACCGCCCCCGGCGAGTACGTGGCCATCTTCCGGGCGCCCACGCGCGAGGCGCGTCCCACGCCGGCCGCCATTGCCGCGCGGCTGGCGGCGACCCCCTGCCGGGGCGCGTGAGGCCGTGCCCCCGGAGGAGGCGCCGACGCCATCCGGCGTGGTGGTGCGCCCCGGGGTGACCATCCCCTGGGCGGAGCTGACGCTGCGCGCCATCACCGGGAGCGGTCCGGGGGGCCAGCACGTCAACCGCAGCGCCACCCGGGTGGTGCTCACCTGGCACCCCGGGCGCTCGGCGGCCTTCACCCCCGCTCAGCAGGCGCACGTGGTGGCCCGTCTGGGGGGGCGCCTGGAAGGCGACGGCACGCTGCGCATCGTCGCTGGCGAGCACCGCAGCCAGCAACAGAACCGGGCGGAGGCGCTGGAGCGGCTCTGCGGCTTGGTGTCCCGGGCCCTGGTGGTGCCGCGCCCCCGCCACGCCACCCGCCCCACCCGCGCCTCGGTGGAGCGGCGCCTCAGCGACAAGCGCGAACGGGGGGCCCGCAAGCGGGACCGGCAGGGCCCCGCCGACGACTAGGCGCCGCTAGAACAGGTGGGCGGTGATCCCGAGCGCGTAGGTCACCATGTCCGCCCGGCCGCGCACCGGCACCGGATCCACATTGGAGCGGAAGGCCGCGGACACCCGGTCATCCGTGAGGTAGCGGACGTCGTCGTGGCGGAGGTAGCGCACATTGAAGTCCAGCCGCACCGGCCGGCTCCCCTGGGCGATCCGCCAGTAGGCCCCGCCGCTCCCCCCGTAGGCCAGCACCGCGTCCGCGCTGTTGGTGGTGGACGCGAAGGGGGTGTTCACGTTCTGCGCCCCCTCCACCGTGCTCTCGGTCCAGAACACCGAGAAGCCGCCCAGCGCCGAGAAGTAGGGGGTGAAGCGGCCAACGGCCCCGATGAGCTGCGGCCCGGCCACCACGGAGGCGATGTTGTTGCTGGTGCGCAGCCGCAGCTGGATCAGTCCCCCCGTGTTGGCCATGGGGATGCGGCGGGTGGTGGTGCCGTAGGTCAGGATGCCGAGCTCGGTGCGCAGGTTGAGCAGCGCCGACGGGTCGAGACGCCAGACCAGGTGCCCCCCGGCCCCGAAGCCGGCGCCCACGTTCTCGCCAAAGGCGCCGCGGGGATTGGTGACCTGCAGCGCCACCCCGCCCACCAGGCGGCCACTGGGGGGCGTCAGGGGGGTGCCCTGCGCGTGGAGGGGGGTGGCGGTGAGCAGCGCGATCCCGGCGAGCAGCGGGAACAGGGCGCGGGGGCGGGCCGATTGGACTGAGGACATCCGCGAGAGGGGCAACAAGGCTGGATGGCGAACTCGAGAGGGACTTCGGGGTGCTAGTACGTCGCAGCCTCGGGAAAGTGCCAAGGTGCCGCTCGACCCGTTGAATCCCGAGTCTGTTTATCGTATTTTTTCACGGTTTGCCCGTCGTGCCGGGGCGTCGTCCACCGGGCGCCCTCACCTCTGCTCTCCTCCACCCCTCGTCATCCTGCGTCATGCCCGCGCAAGCGACCCGCGTCAACCAACTCGTATGCGATGCGCTCGGGCTCGATGTCGAGCCGGGGCGCTGGCGCGCGCTCACCCGGCAGGTCCCGGATGGCGCCTCGCTGGAGGCGCGCATCCGTTCGCTGGGGGGAGCGGTGGACGTGGGCTACGTGGACCGCACCCTCTCGATGGAGGAGCTGCAGGCGGCGGTGGCCGCGGGCGTGTTCCCGGTGGTGCTGCTGGGGCCGGCGCAGGCGGCCCAGGTGGTGACGCGGGACGACGACCTGGCCCCCGTGCTGCTGCAGGTGGCGGCGGACGGCGTGGAGCTGCGGCTGGCCACGGGGACGGAGGCGGTACAGGAGATGCTGCGCCGGCAGTGGGGCACCGCGACGGTGCGGGCGCTGGCCCCCATGGCGCTGCGCCCGGCCGAAGCCAGCCGAGGGACCGAGCGGCCGCACAGCCCGGTGGGCCCCGAGGTGGGGGCGCCCACCCCCGCGCATCGGTCGCCGGTGGAGCGCACCCTGGCGCTGGTGGCCCGGGAGCGGCGCGAGATCCTCACCGTGTTCTTCTATGCCGCGCTGTCGGGGGGGCTCAGCCTCATCCTGCCGCTGGCGGTGGGCGGCATCGTGCAGCTCGTGCAGGGCCGGCTGTTCCTGCAACCGGTCATCCTGCTCATCACGCTGGTGATCCTGGGGACGGTGGTGGCGGGGGCGTTCCAGGTGGGGATCCTGCGCGTGGTGGAGCGGATCCAGCAGCGGGTGTTCGCGCGGATGGCGCTGGAGTTCGCCTTCCGGGTGCCGCGCATGCGCTACGGGGTCTCGCTGGAGACCAACCTGCCCGAGCAGATGAACCGGCTGTTCGAGGCGGTGGCCATCCAGAAGGGGGTCCAGAAGCTGCTGCTGGACGTGCCCACCGCGCTGCTCACCATCCTGTTCGGGCTGCTGCTGCTGACGCTGTACAGCCCGTGGTTCTCGGTGTTCGCGATCATCGTGAGCGCGGCGGTGTGGTGGATCATCCGGTGGACGGGCCCCGAGGGGCTGGCCACCTCCATCGTGGAGTCGAAGTACAAGTACAAGGCGGTGCACTGGCTGGAGGAGCTGGCGCGCGCCTTCCACGCGTTCAAGTACGCGGGCGACTCCACGCTGCCGGTGGAGCGGATGGACGACGTGGTGACCGGCTACCTCAAGTACCGGCGCAAGCACTTCGCGGTGCTGGTGCGGCAGACGGTGGCGCTGATCGGCTTCAAGACGCTCATCACGGCGGCGGTGCTGATCATCGGCGCCACGCTGGTGCAGACCAACCAGCTGCTGCTGGGGCAGTTCGTGGCGGCCGAGGTGGTGATCATCAACATCCTCGTGGGGGTGGAGAAGCTGATCGCGAGCCTGTCGACGGTGTACGACGTGCTCACGTCGGTGGACAAGGCGGGGCACGTGGCCGACCTGCCGCTGGAGGGGCGCGGGGGGATGGCCCCTGAGGACCATCCGGGGACGGGGATGGCCATCGAGACGCGGGCGCTGCGGGTGCGGTACCCGTCGGCGCCGACGGCGGCGGTGGACGGCGTGTCGCTGCGCATCGAGCCCGGCGAGCGGGTGGCGCTGATGGGGGTGGACGGCTCGGGGCGCTCCACGCTGCTCAAGGCGCTGGGGGGGCTGCTGGACGACTACGAGGGGACCATCCGGCTGGACGGGGTGACGCTGCGCGACCTGGACCGCCCCGCCCTGCGGGCCCGGGTGGGACAGATGCTCTCCTGGACCGACCTGTTCGACGGGACCATCGAGGAGAACATCCATGTGGGGCGGGGGCACCTGCGCCCCGCCGACGTGCAGCAGGTGCTGGACGACCTGGACCTGACCGAGGCGGTGCAGCAGCTCGCGCAGGGGATGCAGACGGAGATCACCAACGGCGGACGCTCGCTGCCGACGCACCTGGCCAACAAGCTGCTGGTGGCGCAGGGGATCGTGGGCGCGCCGCGCCTCGTGGTGCTGGACGACTTCTTCCAGAACCTCGACGCGGGCTCGCGGGCGCTGATCCTGGCGGTGCTGACCGACCGGGCGCGTCCGTGGACGGTGCTGGCGGTGTCCAACGACCCGCTGCTGCTGGAGGCGTTCGACCGGGTGCTGGTGGTGGAGGCCGGGCGGGTGGTGGCGGACGGCCCCTTTGCCGCCCTGCGCGCCCTGCCGGTGTGCCGGGCACTGCTGCATGAACCGCCGATGACGGGAGGGCGCTGACGATGGGGACGCCGCTGCAGGACGACCTCAACCTCGAGCGCGAGCTCAAGGCGCTGCCGCTGGAGACGGCGGCGCTGCTGGGCGCCGCCAACTCGGGGCGCATCGTCTCCCGCTGGCTGGGGGGGATCCTGCTGGCGGGGGTGCTGGCGCTGTTCCTCCCGTGGCAGCAGAGCGTGCGCGGCAGCGGAACGGTGACGGCGTTGGACCCGTCGGACCGGCCGCAGCTGCTCCCCTCGCGCCTGGACGGGCGGATCGAGGCGTGGTACGTGGCGGAGGGGCAGTACGTGCGCCGCGGCGACTCCATCGCGCGCATCTCCGAGATCAAGGACGACTACCTCAACCCCGCCGTGCTGGCGCTGACGCAGCAGCAGCAGCAGGCCAAGGAGGGGGCGATCCGCGACAAGCAGGACAAGGCGGCGGCGCTGGCGGAGCTGGTGGCGCAGCTGGAGGTGCAGCAGGCCATCAAGACGCGGCAGGTGCGCAACAAGCTGGAGCAGGCGCGCGCGGAGCTGCGGCAGGTGGTGCTGGAGGATTCGGTGGCGCGCGACCAGCTGCGGCGGCGCGAGCGGCTGTTCCGCGACACGCTGGGGCTGGTGTCGGTCAATGACGTGCAGGCGTTCCAGCTGCGCGCGCAGTCCGCGTCGGCCAAGCTGGTGGAGAAGCAGCAGGCGCTGGCCATCTACGAGGCGGAGCTGGCGGGGCTGCCGGCGGACTACGGCGAGAAGATCGCCAAGACCCGCTCCGACCGGGCGGCCACGCTGGCGGAGGTCGGGGAGGGGCGCGCCGAGGTGGCCAAGCTGCGCGACAAGGTGGGCGCGCTGGCCGCGCGCCGCGACTTCGCCCTGATCACCGCGCCGCAGGACGGGTACGTGGTGCGCGCCACGCGCACCGGGCAGGGGGAGATCGTGAAGGCCGGCGACCCGGTGGTCACCATCCAGCCGGCGCGCCCGGAGAAGGCGGTGGAGCTGTTCGTGAAGCCGATGGACGTGGTGCTGCTGCGCCCGGGGCGGCACGTGCGCGTCTTCTTCGACGGGTGGCCGGCGCTGCAGATCTCGGGGTGGCCGCAGGTGGCGGTGGGGACCTTCGGCGCGCAGGTGGCGGTCATCGACCAGTTCCCCTCCAAGGGGGGCACCTTCCGCGTGCTGCTGGTCCCCGACACCACGCGGGACGCGCCGTGGCCCGAGCAGCTGCGGTTGGGCACCGGCGTCCAGGGGTGGGCCATGCTGGACAACGTGACCGTGGGGTGGGAGCTGTGGCGGCAGCTCAACGGCTTCCCGCTCTCCATCAGCGCGGACCAGGCGCTTCCGGGCGACGCGGTGGCGGGCAAGGGGGGCGCCCTGCCGGCGGCCGAGGGTGGCGCGGGCGGGGGAGGGAAGAAGTGAGGCGCCTGGTGCCGCGCTGGGGGCTGGTGCTGGCGCTGCTGGCCCCCGCCTCGGGTGCGCGCGCGCAGGCGGCGCCGGACTCGCTCCCCTTCCCCTTTGCCGCGCTGGTGGACGCCGTCCTGGCTCGCCACCCGGTGGCGCAGCAGGCGCGGCTGGTGGCGCAGCAGGCGCGCAACGAGCTCCGGCAGGCCTGGGGCGCCTTCGACCCCACGATCACCGCCACCTGGGACCAGAAGGTGGCCGGCGGCGTCTCGTACTACAACTACGTGGACGCCGAGCTCAAGATCCCGCTCCCCATCGGCGCCGACGTCACCCTCGCCTTCGACCGCACGCTGGGGAAGTACGCCAATCCCGACCGGCGCACCGACGGCACGGGGACGCTGTCGGCCGGCGTCTCGATCCCGCTGGGCCAGCGGATCATCACCGATGAGCGGCGCACCGCGCTGGCGGTGGCGCGCGCCGCGCGCGATGCGGGGGCGGCCGACCAGACCGCGATCCTCAACAAGCTGCTGTTCACCGCCGCCAAGGCGTACGGCGGCTGGTATGAAGGGTGGCAGCGCCGCGCGGTGGCGGCGGAGGGGGAGGCGCTCGCCGCCTTCCGCCTGGCCGCCGTCCGGCAGCGGGTCGTCAACGGGGAGAGCGCGCCGATCGATTCGGCGGAGGCGCTGCTGGAGCTGCAGCGGCGGCAGGTGACGCGCGCGGAGGCGGAGAACGCGTGGTACCTGGCCACGCTGGAGGTGACGGCGCTGCTGTGGAGCGAAACCGGGGCGCCGGCCGCGCTTCCCGCCGGCGCGGTGCCCACCGTGGACGGCATTGCGGTGGCGGTGGACTCGGCGCGGCTGACCACGCTGCTGGCGGAGGCGGCGCGCCGGCACCCCGACCTGCTCAAGCAGGACGCCCGGGTGCGGCAGGCGCAGGCGCAGCAGCGGCTGGCCGCCCAGGGGGTGCTCCCCTTCGCCGAGGCCAAGGTGGCGGGCGTGGCGGATCGGGACGACGGCCTGCCGCCGGTGAGCGGCCAGCGGCTCGCCGACAACTTCAAGGGCGGGCTGGTGGTGAAGACGCCGCTGGTGTTTGCGCGCGAGACGGGGCGGCTGGGCGCCGCCAGCGACCGGCTCGACGTGCAGCGGCTGGAGCGCGAGCGGGTGCGGCGTGACGTGGAGCTGGAGGTGCGGGGCGCGGTGTTCGACCTGGCCACGCTGGAGCAGCTGCTGGCGCGCCAGCGCGAGACCGTGCGGCTGGCCCGGCTGCTGCGCAACGCCGAACAGGTCCGCTTCGAGAACGGTGAAAGCACGCTGCTGGTCGTCAACCTGCGCGAGCGGCTGGTGCTGGACGAGGCGGTCAAGCTCGCGGCGCTGGAGGCCAAGGTGGTGGGCGCCCGTGGCGCGCTGGTGGTGGCCAGCGGCAATCCCGCGATGCTGGGCACGCCGCGCTAGGCCCGCGCCGCCGGCGCGCGCGGACGCCCCGGGCGCGCCCCCCGACGCCCGGCCCGGGCGGGCTGTGTAGATTCCGCCTCATGACCGCCCTCTCCGACGCCCCCGCGCCCCTGTCGCCCGACGAGGTGCGGCAGCTGTTGGCGCAGGTGGGCGCCCGCCCCGCCCCCGAAGGCGCCCGGGTGGTGATGCGCGGGTGGCTGGACACCCTGCGCGAAGCCGCCGCCCGCTGGGAGCCGCGCCGCTCGGTGGAGGCGCTGCACGACGTGCGGGTGGCGGTGCGACGCCTGCGGACGGTGGGCAAGGCGCATGCGGCGCTGCTGGGCGACGCCTATCCGCGCCCCGTGCGGCGCGCCCTGCGCCGCGTGGCCCGGGACACGGGCGCCCTCCGCGACCTGCAGGTGCAGCAGGGGTGGCTGCTGGCGCAGCAGGAGCGGTGGTCCCCGGCCGTGCGCGCGGAAGCGCAGGCGCTGGCCTCGGCGCTGGCCCACGAGGCCACGGCGCAGCAGGAGCGCGCCGTGCGCGCGATGGCCAAGGGGTGGCCCGCCCTCGCCGCCTGGGACGAGGCGCTGGCCGCCTTTCCGGTGCGCCTGTGGGTGGGGCGCGCCACGATTGGCGCGCCCTACGCGTGGGCGGTGGCCGACGCCCTCCGGCGCGGCCGCAAGACGCTGGCCCGCGGATTGGAGGCGCTGGCCACGCCCCCCGAGGGCGAGGCGCTGCTGACGCTGGAGCACGGCGTGCGCGTGGCCCTCAAGGGGCAGCGCGCCCTCATGGCCCATGTGGCGCCGCACCACCCGGCCGTGGCCACGTGGCATGAGCTGGCCACCCGCGGCCAGGAGCTGCTGGGCGCCATGCGCGATGCCGCCGTGCTGGCCGCACGGGCCCGCCCCGAGGCCCCGGGGGTAGGGGCGGTGCTGGACGATGTGGTGCTGGCGCACCGGGACGCCTTCGTGCTGGGGTGGGTCCAGCGCCGGGGCGCCGTGCTGGCCGCGCTGGACGCGGCGACCCAGGCCCTGCGCACCAGCGCCCCACCGGTGACCCCGGCCGGGCTCCCCGTGGAGCTGGAGCGCAAACTGCTGCTGCACGCCCTCCCCCCCGAGGCGGGAGCGGCCCCCTGGGTGGACATCGCGCAGGGATGGCTCCCGGGGACGGCGCTGCGCGAGCGGCTCCGCCGCACAACCCACCCCGATGGCACCGTGCAGCGGACGCGCACCATCAAGCTGGGGCCGGCCACGGCCCGGCTGGAGGTGGAGGAGGAGGCGCCGGCCGCCCTCTTTGACGCGCTCTGGCCACTCACCGCTGCGGCCCGGGTGACCAAGCGACGCCACACCGTCCCGGCAGACGGCGCGAGCTGGGAGGTGGACGTGTTCACCGACCGCCCCCTGGTGCTGGCGGAAATCGAGCAGCACGGCGACGCCGCGCCCCCCCCTCCACCGGCGTGGCTGATCCCGTACATTGTGCGGGACGTGACGCTCGAGCCTGAATTCACCAACGCCGCGCTGGCCCGTCCGGCCGAGCCGCCACCCCCGCCATGCTGACCACGCTGATCCCGGTGCGCGACCGCGACGAGCGCGTCACGGGCTACTACCTCGCGGCCTCGGCCACCCCCGCCCCCGCCGGCCGCCCCGCGGTGTCGCCGGAGGACGAGCAGCGGCAGATGGTCGAATCGGTGGCCACGCTCACTCGGCTGTCGGGGAAGCCGCTCATGCTCCCGGTGTCGGGCGCCATGGTCCTCGACGGCGTGCTCACGCGCTTTGCCTCGGCCGAGGCCACGTGGGTGCTGCCGCCGGACGCCTTCGCCGATCCGGCCACGCGCCGCATCATCGACCGCCTGGTCTCCTCCGACTTCCACTTCGGCGTGGACCACCGCGCCGATGGCGCGCCCCTCCCCGGTCGACTGGCGGACAACCTGGTGGGGAGCGTGCAGCTGCTGGACGCCGCGCGGGTGCCGCTGGATCGGTTGCTGGACACCGTGGCCAAGGGGGAGGCCGCCGGCGTCCGCTGCTGCGTGCTGAATGTCAACGACCGGGCCACCCGCCGGCTGCTGCGCGAGGCGGGCGCCGCGTCCACCGCCGGACGGCACCTGCCGCGCGGCGGCGCGGTGTTGGCCGACCGCAAGGTGGACGCCGCGGCGCTGGGCACCGTGGTGGCGCTGGCCCAGTATGCCGATGGCCGTCCCCCCGACGACCGCCTGGAGGCCCTGCTGGGGGGGGACAAGGTGGTGGCCGACGCGGTGGTCAAGGCGATGCAGAGCACCAAGCTCGCGCGCCCCGGACGCACGCTGGCGCAGATGATCACGCTGCTGGGACGCGACACCCTCATGGACCTGATGCTCATCGCGGCGGCGCGGCTGCTGGGCGAGGCCGCGCGCGACCCGGAGCTGGCGCTGGTGGCCTTGCGCCGCGCCCGCGCCGCGCAGCGGATCAGCGCCGTGCTGGAGGAGCCACCGCACCCGCGCGCGTGCACCATGGCCGGGCTGCTGTCGGCGGTGGAGTTCGCGCTGGCCATCGCCCCCTTCGAGCTGGCCGACCAGCTGCCGCGCAATCCGCTGCTGCTGGATGCGCTGGGGGCGCGGCAGCGAGGGCTGGGGGAGGTGCTCGACCTGATCGACGCGATGGAGTTCGGATGGTGGGAGGAGGTTCGCGGGCGCAGCGCGCTGCTCAAGGCGTCGCCCGGGGTGGTGAGCGACGGCTGGAACGCCGCGTGGCGCACCGCCTGCGAGGAGCTGGGGATTGGCCGGGGCGAGGGGTGACCGCGTGACGGTGAAGCGTCCCGTGGCGCGCGCCGGCGCATGACCGCGTCCCCCCGCCGCTACCTGGCCGGCCGCTTCCGCGCCGACGCGGAGGCATTGCACCAGCGCGCCTCGGCGCTGGGCGCGGCGCCCGCCCGCGGCGGGCCACCGCGCGGCGGTCCCGATGCCGCCATGTCCACGCGCATGGCCGTGGCGTGCGAGACGGTCGTGGCGCTGGTGGAGGGGGTGCAGGCCGGGGCGACTGAAGGCGAGGGGCTCGCCGCGCTCATCCCCGTGCTGGAAGCGCGCGCGGCCGCCCATCTGGCGGAAGCGCCGGTGCGCGCCGTCTACGTGGGCGCGGCCACGCGCGTGCGCGAAGTGCTGCAGGCCGCGCAGGGCGGGGTGGCCACCGACGAGGACGCCGACGAGGACGCCGACGAGGACGCCGACGAGGACGCCGACGAGGAGGAGGCGCGCACCGATGGCGCGCGGTAGCGGGGGCGGACGGCGGGACGCCGGGACGCCCGATCGCGACGACGACGAGGCGCTCCCGCCCGGGAAGGTGCGCCTGGACAGCTGGTTGTGGGCCGCGCGCTTCTTCAAGACGCGCTCGCTGGCCGCTGACGCCATCGATGGTGGCAAGGCCGACGTGAATGGCGACCGCGCCAAGCGCTCGCGCCTGGTGCAGGCGGGGGACACGGTGAGCCTGCGCATGGGCCCGGTCACCTGGGAGCTGCTCGTGCGCGACGTGGCCGCGCGGCGGGGCTCGGCCGAGGTGGCGCAGGGGCTCTACGAGGAGACCGCCCAGGGGCGCGTGCGCCGCGAGGCCATGCAGACGCAGGCGCGCGCCATGGCGCTGCACTTCGGGCACGACGACGGGCGCCCCGACAAGCGCGACCGTCGCGCCCTGCGGCGCCTCAAGGGAGACCGGTAGCCGCGTCGCTCGCCGCGTGGCCCTGCCGCGCCACGGCCGCCTGGGCCACGCGGGTCACCAGGTCGCTCGGCGGGCACGAGGTCGCCACGCGCAGCAGCATCACCCCCGGCGGCACGGGGGCGCCGGCCGCCTCGCTGGTGACCACCACCTGCACCGCGCCGTCGGCGAGCGCCTTGGCCCGCTCCGCCTCACGCGACGCCCCGCGCACCGTGAGCCCCGCCGCCCGCAGCGCCGCCATCCACGCGCGACGCCGCACGGCGTCCGCCTCCCACACCAGCACCGTGCCCGGCGCGGCGGCCGCGGGGCCCACGCGGTCAGCCATGATGCCGCGTGGCATGCGGCCGCGTGACGCGCGCGCGGTTTGCGCTCAGCCGATTCGCGCGGTAGGCTCCCTCACGGTGCGGCGCCGCATCTGGGACCGTGGAGGTCCTCGCGCGATCGGGGGGATGGGTCGCGGCCATGGACAACCGGCTGGGGGTGGGGATGGAGACGTACCGGGAGACGTTCCTCGAGCAGCTGGAGACCCCGGTCCCCGTGGTGGACCTGGATCGGCTTGCCCTGAATCTGGACCGGATGGCGGCGTACGCCACCCTGCACGGGCTGCGGCTGCGCCCGCACGTGAAGACGCACAAGTCGCCGCGCATCGCGGCCGAGCAGCTGCGGCTGGGGGCGGCGGGGGTGACATGTGCCACGCTGCGCGAGGCGGAGGTGATGGCCGACGTGTGCCGGGACGTGCTGGTGGCGTACCCGCCGGTGGGGGCCGCCCGGCTGGAGCGGCTCATGCGCCTGCCGTCGTCGGTGGACGTAGCGGTGGCGGTGGACGACGCCGCCGTGCTGGACGCGCTCAGCCTGGCGGCGCGATTGGGGCAGCGCACGGTGCGGGTGTACGCCGAGGCGGATGTGGGAATGCGCCGCGTGGGCGTGGGCTCTCCCGAGCGGCTGGTGGCGCTGGCGGAGCAGGTGCGGCGCACGCCGGCGCTGCGTTTCGAGGGGGTGCTGTTCTACCCGGGGCACATCCGCGAGCCGGTGCAGGAGCAGAGCCCCGCGCTGGCGGCGCTGGGGGAGCGCGTGGCCGAGCTGCGCGACGCGCTGGCGCGCGCGGGGTTCCCGGCCCCCGTGGTCAGCGGCGGCTCCACGCCGGCCGCGTGGCGCATGCACGAGGTCCCCGGCGTCACCGAGGTGCGCCCCGGCACCTACGTCTACAACGACCGCACCACGGCGCAGCTGGGCGCGTGCGACTGGGACGACTGCGCGCTCACCGTGCTGGCCACGGTGGTGAGCACCGCGGTCAAGGGGCAGGCGGTGGTGGACGCGGGGACCAAGGCGCTGGGGCGCGAGCCGCTGCGCGCCGAGGGCGAGGGGTACGGCGCCCTGCTGGACCACCCCGAGGTGGTGGTGAGCCGCATGTCCGAGGAGCACGGCATCCTGGACCTGTCCCGCACCAGCTGGCGTCCGCGGCTGGGCGACCAGGTGCGGATCGTCCCCAATCACGTGTGCATCGTGGTGCATCTCTTTGACGAGATCGTGGGGGTGCGGGGCCATGCGGTGGAGACGCGCTGGCCGGTGGTGGCGCGCGGGCGGCACCCGGTGACGGTGGAGCCGCCCGCGTGGCAGGGGCCGCGGGCGGTGTGAGCGCTGCGGCGAGCGCACGCGCCGGCGCCGGGGGCGCACGCCGATGCGGGGCTGCCGCGCCGCATCCTGCTGGTGGATGCCGACGCCTTTTTCGTGGCGGTGGCGCGCCAGGTGGACCCGGAGGGGGCCGGGCGCGCGCCGCTGCTGATCGTGGGGGGGCGCCCGGGGTCGCGCGGAGTGGTGTGCAGCGCGTCGTACGAGTGCCGCGCCTACGGCGTCCGCTCCGCGATGCCCATCGCGCGAGCGTTGCAGCTGTGTCCCGAGGCGCTGTGCGTGCCGGTGCCACGGCAGGCGTGCGGCGCGCGCAGCCGGGCCATCCGCGAAGTGCTGTCCCGGTTCCTGCCGGTGGTGCAGGCCAGCAGCATCGACGAATGGTACGGCGACCTGGCCGGGACCGAGGCGCTGTACGGGCACGCGCCGCTGGAGGCGGTGGCGCACCAGGTGCGGGACGCGGTGCAGGCGGCCACGGGGCTGCCGGTGTCCATCGGCGGGGGGACGTCGCGGCTGGTGGCCAAGCTGGCCGTGGAGCTGGCCAAGCCGCGTGGCGGTCAGGGGGGCGCTGGCGTGCACTGCGTGGCGCCCGGGACCGAGGGGGCGTTTCTGGCGCGCTTCCGGCTGGCCGACCTCCCCGGAGTGGGGCCGACCATGGCGGCGCGGCTGGCGTCGATGGGGTTGGTAACGGTGGCCGAGGCGCAGCAGCGATCGGCCGCGGAGCTGGAACGGCGGCTGGGGGCACGCGCCGGCCGGTGGTTGGCCGACCGCGTGTGGGGGGTGGATCCCTCCCCCGTGGTGGCCGGCGGGCCGGCCAAGCAGGTGAGCCGGGAGACCACCTTTGCCCATGACCTGGCCGATCAGGGGGCGCTTGAGCGGGAGCTGCTGCAGCTGGTGGTGCGGGTCAGCGCCGACCTGCGGGCGGGCGGGCGAGAGGCGCGCACCGTGACGGTGAAGGTGCGCGACCGGCAGTTCCGCACGCGGACGGGGCAGCGCACCCTGCCGGTGCCGGTGGCCTCGGAGCAGGTGGTGTTCCGGGTGGCGCGCGCCCTCTTCCGGCAGTTGCACCCCCCGGGTGCCCCCTCCCTGCGCCTGGTGGGGGTGGCGCTGTCGCACCTGGACGGGGCCCCCGAGCTGCCCCGCCAGCTGGGGCTCTTTGCGGCCGAGGAGCCGGTCCTCGATCCCGCGGGGCGGGAGACGCCCCGGGACCGGGCGCTGAGCGCCGCGGTGGACCGGATCCGGTCGCGGTTCGGCACCGGGGCCATCCTCCCGGCGCCGCTGGTGGGGACGCGCGAGGCGGGGGGGCCCCGGGTGGAAGAATGAGCCGGGCTCGTGTAGCTTTCAGGGATTCAGGGTTTTCCTGGCACTCCCACAGCGACCTTCGCGACACGGCACCGGAGCGCGTCATGGCCAGCAGCACCAACGGCGGCACCAATAGCGAGTACGATCCCAACAAGCTCGGGTGGGGCGCGGCGCTCATCACCTGCGTCATGACCGCGGGGCTGGCCTTCACGGCGTACACGATCCACACCAACACGTATCGCCATCCGCGCGATCCGATGTTCCAGCAGGTGTATCACGACGCCGAAGGCGCTGGGCATGGCGAGGGAGCGGCCGCCGGTGAGGCGTCGCACGGCGCCGCCGCCGAGGAGCATGGCGACCATGCCGCGCCGGCCGCCGAGGCCAAGGGCGAGGCGAAGCACTAGCCTCCCCGGTGGTGCCTCGCGGCACGGCGCGCCCCGTCTCCCCTCCGGAGACGGGGCGCGCGTCGTTTTCCCCGCGCGTCAGCGCAAGGGCACGGTGAACCAGAAGCGGCTCCCTTCCCCGTCGGCGCTCTCCACGCCGATGCGCCCGCCATGCGCCTCGACGATGCCGCGGGCGATGAACAGCCCCAGCCCTGACCCGGCGCGCAACAGCCGCGGGGCCTGCCAGTAGCGCTCGAACAGCCGCGGCTGATCCGCCGCCGGGATCCCCGGCCCGGTGTCCGCCACGGTCACCCGCACCGCGGGGGGCGCGCCCGCCGCCGCGTCCTCCCCCACCACGGTCGCGGACAGCGTCACCAACCCGCCCGCCGGGGTGAACCGCACCGCGTTCCCCAGCAGGTTGGAGAGCACCTGCTGCAGCCGCTGCGGATCGCCATCCACCAGCGGCAGCGTGTCGGGGATCTCGCGGCGCAGCCGCACCCCCGCGTCGGCCATCACCGGGGCGAACAGCTCGGCGGCCTCGTGCAGCAGCGTGCCGGGCGCCACGGGCCGCTGCTCCACGCGCAGCCGCCCCGCGGCAATGCGCGAGACGTCCTGCAGGTCCTGGATCAATCCGTCGGCCTGCCGCGCCGCGCCGCGCACCGCCTCCACGTCGGCGCGCGAGAGCAGCGGCCCGTCGTCGTCCCCCGCCCGCGACAGCACCGCGCCGGTCAGCATGACGATGGCGTTGACCGGGTTGCGCAGGTCATGCGACACCACGGCCAGCATGTCGTCGCGCTCGCGCACCGCCTGGCGGGTCTCCTGGTACAACCGCGCGTTCTCCACCGCCAGCGCGGCCAGCCCGGCGTACTGGTCGGCCACGTGCGCCTCCTCGGTGGCGTGCGTCGCGGCCGCGGCGGACCGCACCAGGTGCAGCGCGCCGATGGCACGCCCCCCCGCCCGCAGCGGCACGATGAGCACCGAAGCCACCCCCAGCTGCTCGGCCACCGCGCGGTCCTCCGCCTCGGGGAAGTTGGCCGCCAGCCAGTGCGCCGGGTCGGTCACCCGCAGCCACTCCACGTCGTGCGCCACCCGCGCCCCGCTGGCGGCGGACGCCCCCGCCGCCAGCGCGTCCGCCCGGCCGCCCTCGGGGACCGGACGGGGCGCGCGCTGCAGCAGCGCCACGGTGGTGGCGTGATGGCGCGGGTCGCCGTGCGCCACCGCAGCGCGCCGCACCTCCCCCGCCGGGGTGAGCAGCTCCAGCAGCGTCCAGTCGGCCAGCAACGGCACGGGGAGCTCGGCGATGGTGGCCAGGGTGGCGTCCACGTCCAGCGTGGCCGCCAGCACCCACCCCGCCGTGGCCAGCAGCCGCTGCCCCTCCTCCGCCCGCTTGCGCGCGCTCACGTCGCGCAGCACCACCATGTACGTCCGTCCGCCGTCCACCGCCACCCGCGCGATCGCCGCCTCCGCCGGGAACACCTCGCCGTTGCGGCGCAGGCCGCTGATGGGGCGCCGCTCGCCCATGGTGCGCCACGCGTCGGGGCCGTCGGAGAAGGCGCGCATGTGCGCGCGGTGCGGCGCGCGCACCCCGGGGGGAAGCAGGCGGTCCAGCGGCTCCCCCCGCATCTCCGCCTCGGTCCACCCGAACGTCTGCTCCGCCCCGCGGTTGAAGCGGACAATGCGGAACTCGTCATCCAGCGCAATGATCGCGTCGGCGGCGATGTCGGCGACCGCGGCCAGCGCGGCAAGGGAGTGGGGGCTTGCCATGCGGACGAGAATAGCGCGGTGACGCGCTATCTTTCCAGTCATGCCCCGGTTTGCCATCCCCCGCCTGCCGCTGCTGGTGCTGGTCCTGTTGGCCGCCGGGGGCGTCGCCCCCTGGGTGGCCGCCGCCGTGGCCGCCCCGCAGCCGGACGCCTGGCGGCACGGGATCTGGACCGTGGGGCTCCTCGTCACCGGTGCCCCGGTGGCGTGGAAGACGCTGCGCGGCATGCTGCGCGGGGAATTCGCCGCCGACGTGGTGGCCATGCTGGCCATCGTGGGCGCGGTGCTGCTGCAGCAGCCGGTGGCCGGGTTGGTGGTGGTGCTCATGCAGACCGGCGGGGAGGCGCTGGACGCGTACGCCGTGGCGCGCGCCTCCAGCGCCGTGGCGGCGCTGGAGGCCGATGCCCCCCGCACGGCGCACCGCATGGAGGATGGCCGCATCGCCGACATCGACGCCGCGGCCATCCTCCCGGGCGACCAGCTGCTGGTGCGCCCGGGGGAGCTGATCCCCTGCGACGCCCGCGTGGTGGCGGGGGACTCGCATGTGGACACCGCGCGCCTCACGGGGGAGCCGCTCCCCGTGCGCGCACGCGCCGGCCAGCTGCTGCTGTCGGGGAGCGTGAACCAGGAGGGGGCGCTCACGCTCGAGGCGGTGCGCGTGGCGGCGGAGAGCCAGTACGCCCGCATCGTGGAGCTGGTGCGCTCGGCGCAGGCCTCCAAGAGCCCGCTGCAGCGCACCGCCGACCGGTGGGCGGTGTGGTTCACGCCGCTCACGCTGCTGGTGTGCGCGGGGGCGTGGTGGCTGTCGGGAGACTGGTCGCGGGTGCTGGCCGTGCTGGTGGTGGCCACGCCGTGTCCGCTCATCCTGGCGGCACCGGTCGCGATCATTGGCGGCGTGAATCAGGCGGCGCGGCAGGCCATCATCGTGCGGCACGGCGGCGCGCTGGAGGCGCTGGCCGGGGTGAGCGCGGCGGTGTTCGACAAGACGGGCACGCTCACGGTGGGACGCCCCAAGGTGCAGGCGGTGGTCCCCGGCGACGGCGCCACCCCCGCGGCGCTGCTGGGGCTGGCGGCGGCGGTGGAGCACGCGTCGGGGCACCTGCTGGCGCGCGTGGTGGTGGCCGAGGCCGAGGCACAGGGGGTGCCGGTACGGCTGGCCACCGACACGCGCGAAACCCCGGGGCGCGGCGTGGCCGGCCTGGTGGATGGCGTGCGCGTGGCGGTGGGGTCGCCGGACTACGTGAAGGAGCAGCTGCCGATGGTGGCCGAGGCGCTGGCGCGGCTGGATGCCGGGGCGCAGGGGCTGCGCGCCTACGTGGCGTCCGGCGGCGGCGCGGTGGGACGGATCGAGTTTGCCGACCGCCTGCGCGACGACCTGGGGGAGATGTTCCGGGCGCTGGAGGCGCTGGGGATCCGCGAGCGGCAGCTGCTGAGCGGGGACACGTCGGCCAACGTGGGCGCGATTGCCGCAGCGGTGGGGATCGGCACGTGGGCCGGCGACCTGTCGGCGGAGGACAAGGTGCGCCATGTGCGCGCGCTGGAGGCGCGCGGGTTCCGCGTGCTGATGGTGGGCGACGGCACCAACGACGCGCCCGCGCTGTCGGCCGCCTCCGTGGGGGTGGCGCTGGCCGGCCACGGCGGCGGCGTGGTGGCGGAGGCCGCGGACGTGGTGCTGCTGGTGGATGATCCGCTGCGCGTGCCGGCGGCGGTGCGCATTGCGCGGCGCACGCTGCGCATCGCGCGGGAGAGCATTGGCGTGGGGCTGGGGCTCAGCCTGGTGGGGATGGGCTTTGCCGCCGCCGGACTGCTGACGCCGGTGGCGGGCGCGCTGGCGCAGGAGCTGATTGACGTGGCGGTGATCGTGAACGCGCTGCGCGCCAGCGCCGCGCCCTCGGGGCGCTAGCGCGGCGCGCGGTGGCCACCACCAACGGCCACCGCGCGCCGGACGTCGGCCCCGCAGGCGCCCGCGCGATGCCTCAGGCGCGCTGCCGCCGACGCGCCACGCCCACCACCGCCACCAGTCCCGTGGCCAGCAGGGCATAGGTGGAGGGCTCGGGCACCACGGTCATGTCGGCCGGGCGGAAGAGGTTGGCATGCGAGAGCCCCTGCGGCATGTCGTTCCGGTTGAGGCTGGTGCCCGCGGTGCTGTACGGCAGGGCGTCGGTGCCCGTGGTGAAGTCGTACACGTACACGCTGGAGCCCGTCCCCGACTTGAGGGCGACGGCCCATACCCCCTCCAGCGGCTCGTCAAAGCGCAGCGTCCCCGTGGGGCGCCACGGGTCGTTGGCGAACAGCGTGCGCCACCACCGCTCCGAGCTTCCCCAGTACTCCCAGCTGCCGTACTCGGGGAAGTAGCTGTCCAGATAGGGCACCAGCCCGCGATTCTGCACCGGCGGACTCTGGTCGAACGCCCCGATGCAGTCCACGTAGCCGAGGAAGCTGGTCATGACGACCGCCTCGGAGCAGTCGGGGACGCGCGCCGGGGAGTCGGCTTGGGCGGCGGGCGCGGTGACAGTGGCCGCCAGCACCGCGGCGGCCAGGGTGACGGTGACACGTCGTGCCGCCGCGCGCGGGCGGCGGGATGGGAACCACTGCGGTAGCGAAGGCATGAGCCCCCCCGGGCACAGGTGAGTCGCGCTCCGGCGGATGCCGGGCGCGCCCCCAGGGGGGCAAGCTTCGCGCCGCCCTGGCGCGCCGGACGGTGGGGCCCGCGCCCCGCCGCCGGCGCGCCCGACGCGTCAGAACTCGTGGTCGGCGAGCGCCATGATGGGGGCGGCCCCGGACTGCATGGCCGCCAGCAACCCGGCGGTCTCCGGGAGCAGCCGGCTGAAGAAGAAGCGCGCCGTCTTCCCCTTGGCGGCCAGGAAGGCGGCATCCCCCGCGCCCGCCTGCTGCAGCCGTCCGGCCGCCTCCAGCATGAGCAGCCACTGCCACCCCAGCGCCACATGCCCCAGCAGGTGCAGGTACTCGGTGGCCGCGGCCCCCGCCTCGTCGGGGTTGGCGGCGCCCCGCTCCGCCAGCCACATCGTGGCCTTCTGCAGGTGCCCCAATGCCGTCCCCTGCGCGCGGGCGAACTCGGCGCGCGCCGGATCGGCGGCGGCCGCGTCCACCGCCCCCTTCACCAACGCCAGGAACCGGCGAATGGGACGCCCCCCCTCCATCCCCAGCTTGCGCCCCACCAGGTCCAGCGCCTGCACCGCGTTGGTCCCCTCGTAGATCTGCGCGATGCGCGCGTCGCGCACGTACTGCTCCATCCCGTACTCGCGGATGTAGCCGTGCCCGCCCAGCGTCTGCAGCGCGATGTTGGCGTTGGCAAAGCCGTGGTCGGTGAAATACGCCTTGATCACGGGGGTGAGCAGCGCCAGCAGGTCCCCCGCCTCCTCGCGCACCGCCGCGTCGGGGTGCCGCTCCTCGAGGTCCAGCCGGATGGCGGTCCACACCCCCAGCGCACGCATCCCCTCGTTGAGCGCCTTGATGCGCAGCAGCCCCTTGCGCACGTCCGGGTGTGCCAGGATGGGGTCGGCGGGGCCGGCGGGATTCTTCGGGCCGGTGAGGGCGCGCCCCTGCAACCGCTCCTTGGCGTACGCCAGCGCGTTCTGGTAGGCCACCTCGCTGAGCCCCAGCCCCTGCAGCCCCACCCCCAGCCGCGCACCGTTCATCATCACGAACATCGCGCGCATCCCCTTGTGCGCCTCCCCCACCAGCCAGCCGCGCGCGCCGTCGAAGTTGAGCACGCAGGTGGCCGAGGCCTTGATCCCCATCTTGTGCTCCACCGAGCCGCAGGTGACGCCGTTGGGGGCGCCGGCGGTGCCGTCGGCGTTGGGGTACCGCTTGGGGACCACGAACATGGAGATGCCGCGCGTCCCCGCCGGCGCGTCGGGGAGCCGGGCCAGCACCAGGTGCACGATGTTCTGCGTGAGGTCGTGCTCCCCGGCGGTGATGAAGATCTTCTGGCCGGTGATGGCGAAGCTGCCGTCGTCCAGCGGCACGGCCTTGGTGGTGATGATCCCCAGGTCGGTGCCCGCATGCGCCTCGGTGAGGCACATGGTCCCCCCCCAGCTGCCGTCCACCAGCTTGGGGAGGTAGGTCGCCTGCTGCTCCGCGGAGCCGTAGGCGGCCAGCGCGTTGTACGCGCCGTGCGCCAGCGCGGGATACATGCCGAAGGAGAGGTTGGCCGCGCACAGCTGCTCCTCCATCACGAAGCTCACCGTCTTGGGGAGCCCCATGCCGCCCACCTCCGGGCTGGCCGACACGCCGGTCCACCCGCCGGCGCAATACTGCGCGTAGGCCTCCTTGAACCCCGTCGGGGTACGGACCACCCCCTGGTCGAAGCGCACCCCCTCCGCGTCCCCCGACTGATTGAGCGGGAACAGCACCTTCTCGCACAGCACGGCGCCCTCGGCGAGGACGCTGTCGATGACGTCGGGGGTGGCCTCCTCGAGCCCGGGGAGCGCCGCCAGCTGCGCGGCGTCGTGGACATGGTGCAGCAGGAAGCGGATGTCGTCGAGGGGAACGCGAAAGGCGGGCATGGGACCTCCTCCGGAGGACGCCAGGGGGACGGAACGCGGAAACCGTTCCCTTGACGCTAGGCGCCGCCGCCGCGCCCGGCAAGAGGAATCATGACGCCAGCGTCATGTTTTTTCCCGACAGGGCGGCAGCGGTGCCTTGAGAAACCCCGCCCTCCCGGGCATCGTAGGCCCAGCAACCCTTTCCCCGTTCCGGAGCCCTGCATGAAGGCGTTCTTCACCGCGCTCACCGCCAACCTGGTCACCATCGCCCTGTGCGTCGTGGGGGGGCTGCTGCTGCTGGTCGGCCTGGCCGCCACCGCCGGCCAGGGGAAAGGCCCGTCGGTGCCCGATGGCGCCATCCTGCTGGTGGACCTCGGGCAGCCGCTCAGCGACTCCCCCGCCCGGGACGACCGCCCGTCGGTGCTGGACGACGCGCTGGGGGGCGGCACCGAGGCGTTGTCGCTGCGGGCCGCGGTGCAGGCGCTGCGCAAGGCGGCCACGGACGACCGGATCCATGCGGTGCTGCTGCGCGGCACCGTGGGGGGCGACGGCTATCAGAGCGGCTTTGCCGCGCTGCGGGAGGTGCGTGCCGCGCTGGCCGAACTGCGCGCGGCCAAGAAGCCGGTGCACGCCTACCTGGTGAGCCCCGGGCCCAGCGACCTGTACGTGACGTCGGCGGCCTCGTCGATCACCGTGGACCCGTTCGGCATGGTGCAGCTGCCGGGGCTGGCCGCCGAGCCGGTGTTCTTCACCGGGCTGCTGGAGAAGGTGGGGGTGGGGATTCAGGTGAGCCGGGTGGGGCGCTTCAAGGCGGCGGTGGAGCCGTTCACGCGGCGTGACATGAGCCCGGAGAACCGCCAGCAGACGGCGCAGTACCTGGGGGACCTGTGGGGGGAGGTGAAGCGGGGGATCGCCGAAAGCCGCGGGGTGGACACCGTGGTGCTGCAGGCGCTGGCCGACACGGCCGGGCTGCTGCTCCCCGAGGCGGCGCGGGCGGCCAAGCTGGTGGACCGCGTGGCGTACTACGATGAGCTGCTGACGGAGCTGCGCGGGGTCTCCGACACGGGGCGGGCGCGGAAGAGCCGCGCCGACAGCGCGCGCGACGCGCGGCTGGCCGACGTGCTGGAGGCCGAGACGCTGCCGCAGGTCACCCTGGAAGACTACGCGCAGGCGCTCGCGGCCGAGGCCCCGTCGCCGCGCCGGGACGAGACGGTGGCGGTGGTGTACGCCGAGGGGGACATCGTGGACGGCATCGGGGGGCCCGGGGAGGTGGGAGGGACCTCGCTGGCCCGCACGCTGCGCCGCCTGCGCGACGACCGGAAGGTGAAGGCGGTGGTGCTGCGGGTGAACAGCCCCGGGGGGAGCGCCGTGGCCTCCGAGCAGATCCAGCGCGAGCTGGTGCTGCTGGCCAAGGAGCGGCCGCTGGTGGTGTCCATGGGCACCGTGGCCGCCAGCGGCGGCTACTGGATCAGCACCGCGGCGTCGCGGATCTTCGCGCACCCCAACACCATCACCGGCTCCATCGGCGTGTTTGCGCTGATCCCCAACGTGCAGCAGCTGGCCAACCGCAACGGCGTGAGCTTTGACACGGTGAAGACGGCGCGGCTGGCCGACCTGATGTCGCTGTCGCGGCCGCGCACCGCCGCCGAGCTGGCGGTGCTGCAGAAGGGGACCGACGCGGTGTACGACGCGTTCCTGGCCCGCGTGGCCACGGCGCGCCAGCTGCCGCGCGACTCGGTGGCGGCGCTGGCCGAGGGGCGGGTGTGGTCGGGGGAGGCGGCGCACCGCCTGGGGCTGGTGGACTCGCTGGGCGGGCTGGAGGCGGCCATCGCCAGCGCGGCCGGGCTGGCCAAGCTGGAGCGGGGGTACGCGGTGCGTGAGTATCCGCGCGTGAAGAACGCCACCGAGCGGCTGATGGAGCTGTTGGAGCGTGAACCCGAGCCGCTGGCGGCGATGGCGGGAGCGCAGGACCCGGCAACGGCGCTGGCGCCGCTGCTGGCGGGCACGGGCCCCACGCGGGCGCTGCTGCGGTCGGTCACCCGCGAGCTGTCGGTGCTGCTGCGCTTTGACGATCCGCGGGGGGTGTACGCGCGGCTGCCGTTCACCCTGCGTCCGTACTGAGCGCTCCCGAAGGCGCCCGATCCGGGCGGCGCGTCACTCCGCGGCCAGTCGCACGGCCAGGGTGACGCGCCGCACCGGTCCCGGCTCGAAGAAGCGGCCGCGCGTGGCGTTCACCACCACGCTCCCCGCATGGCGCCGGTCGAAGAGATTCTCCACGCCGGCCACCGGGGAGAGGCGCACGCCGCCCACCGTGAGGCCGTCGCCCCCCGCCCGCAGCGTCCACACGGCGTAGCCGGCCGCCGTCACGCTGCCCGCATCGGTGGCGGTCATCGAGGAGGCGGCGGTGAGCTCCACCGTGCCGAACGCGGCGCCGCGCCGCGCCGTGACGTGCCCCTGCAGCCAGTGCGCCGGCACGCCGGGGATGCGCGCCCCCGCCAGGTTGGCGCTCCCCACCTGGTAGGTGGTGAAACGGAACGCGGAGTGCGTGTAGGCCACGCCGGCGCTCCCCCAGCCAAACGCCCCCTGCACGGCGCCTTCCACGCCGCGGCGGCGCGTGGCCCCCGCGTTGCGGAAGGCGCGGCGCCCGGGCTGGTTAGGCACGTCAAAGGGCACCAACTCGTCCTGCGCCACGGCGTGGAACGCCGCCACCTGCACCGCCAGGCGCCCCAGCACGATCCCCTGCGTGCCCACCTCGGTGGTGCGCGTGCGCTGCGGCTGCAGCGCACGGTTGAGCCCCGCCGTGCCGTCCACCTGGTTGGTGAGCTCCGTGATGGTGGGGGTCTCGAAGGCGGAGGCGACGTTGAGGTACGCCGACCAGGTGGGGCGCGGGCGCCAGGCGATCCCGATCATGGGACTCACCGCCCCCAGCCGCCGCACCCCGGAGTCGTCGGCGTTGGTGGCCGTGATGAAGCGGTCGTCCACGCGAAAGCCCACCCGGTCATGGCGCACCGCGGTGCTGACGAACAGGTGGTGCGGCGCCTCTACCTCGCCGCGCACGAACACCCCCACGCCGTCCACCCGTTCGCGCTGCGCGAGCCGCCGCGCCCCCGCCTCGGTGCCCACCGCGGGGCACCGCACCGAGGGGACGGTGGCCCGCAGCTGCTCGATGCAGTTCTCGTCGTTGAGGCGATCATCATCCTGCCACTGCGCATCGATCCCGCCCCCCAGGCGCAGCGGCCACCCGGCGCGCGTGGTGCGCCAGCTGCCGCGCACCGACCCGCCCGCCACACGGCGATCCACCGTGACAATGGCAAAGGGGAGGGGATTCAGCAGCTGTCGCGTGCCGGTGAACAGGGTGGCCTCCACCAACCGCGCCCCGCGGCCCCGCGCGGCGCGCACCGCGACCTGCCGCTGCGCCGCCTCCTTGCGCGACCCGCGCACCACATTGAGGGAGTCGGCCCGCCAGGGGGTGGCCGCCAGCTCCGCCGCCGTGAGGGCGCCGGGGTTCTCGGCGCGCGCCCCCTCGTAGCCGCTCCCCAGCAGTTCCACGCGCGTCCCCCGGACCGTGCTGGCCAGCCGCAGCGACAGGTGGGTGGCGTCCAGGCGCGACCAGTCGCGCGGGCCATCGCCCCCGGTGCGGGTGACGCTCCCCTGCCACCCCACCGGGCCGCCCTGCCCCCCAAGCTGGAGCACCTGCCGCCGCACGCCGCCCCCGTCCCACCCGCGCAACGCGACGGACAACGGACGCTCGGGGATGGGCGCACTGTGCAGCTCCACCACGCCACCGGCCGCGTTGCCATACAGCGCGGCCGCCGTGCCACGCACCACCTCCACCCGATCCACCGACTCCAGATCGATCCAGTCCACAGGGGTCTGCCCGTCGGGGAGCGTGACGGGGATGCCGTCGCGCACCACCTTGACCCCCCGCACGCCGAACGCCGATCGCGCGCCAAAGCCGCGTACCGCGATGCGGGGATCCTGCGATGGATTGCCCCGATCCTGCACCTGCACGCCGGGGACGCCGAAGAGCAGGTCCCCCACGCCGGCTCGGCGGATGGCGGGGCGCTCCCGCTCGGGGAGCGTGCGCGAAATGGCAAAGGGGAGCTCCAGCGCCGCGCGGGGGGCGTCCCGGGTGACGGTGACCTGCACCCCCGCGAGGCGGCGGGCGGAGTCCTGCACCGCCACCGAATCGGCGGGGCGGCGGGGGGCGGCGGGGCGGGGTTGGGCCGCCACGGGGGCGACGGGCGCCACGGTGCACGCGACCGCCACCACCGCGGCCACCGTGGCGGGGCGCGCGTGGCGGATGCGGGGCGGCCGGGCCGGGAGCACACACCGACCGGCGGTGGGGAAGGAAAAACCGAGGGGGCGAGGCATAGCCTCGGATCTAGCGCTCGGCCGCACCGAGGACCAGCGCCGATATGGCGCCCGCGTCAGCCCACGGTGTGCCCCACGTGCGTGACACGCACGCGGCAGCGTCCTGGAGGGAGCGCTAGCCGTCGCGTGGACGGCAGCTGGGGCGGCGCTCCCCGGGCTCCTCGTCGAACAGTTCCCCGGTCTGCGAGCAGATGGCGCCGGTTTCCCGGTCGAACACCGACATGAACCAGTGCGACGAGGAGGCGTTGGACTTGAGGACCTTCTGGGTGGGCGCCAGCTTGGCCCCCCCGGCCTCCAGCTCCGGCCACGTGGCAAAGCGCTGGTTGATCAGGCGGAAATTGGCCTGCTCGTTGTGCACCACCTGCAGGGTGGCCTGCAGCGCGGCGATGCTGCGCCCCTCCGCCACGTTCCCCTGATAGTTCATGGCGGCCACGGTGCCCCCGGTGATCACGAAGGCAAACACGGCCCCCATGACCAGCGACCGCGCCTTGCGCTCACCCCGCGGACGCGCCGCAGCGGCGGCGCTGGCCCCGCGTGGCAGCGACTTGGCCGCGCGGGCCGCGGCGGCGGCCGGCACGGCACGGGCCTGCGTGGGACTGGGACGCGCCGCGGCCGGGGGGAGCCCCGACGGCGCCCCGGGAGCCGGCATCGCCTGGGCGCGCTTGGACGCCGTGGGCGCCCCGCTGCCCCCCAGCTTCTCCAGGTTGCCCTTGGTCAGCTGCAGGCGCGCGGCGGCGGAGGGGGTACCCCCCCGCTTGGCGGATGCGGTTTGCAGGCTCAGGGATGGCGGCACGACCCGAATGTGCGAAGGTCAGCGAACGCACAACATGCCGCGGCGGGCGAAACCCGTCACGGCGGCGGCACGCACGACGTCGTGTCCCGTGCCGATGCACCAATCCCTGGTCTGCCCTATTGTCGGCAGGCGGCCCGCAGAGTTGAGTGGCCGAGTGATGCCGAGGGGCATCTCCCGGTGGGGCGGCGCGGCGGCGGCGCCTTCCGAACGGCTCGCCCCGGATGGGATGGCTTCCATCCCTCGCGGCCATGGGTTTCACGCCAACGCCGGTGGTGTTTCACGCGGTTTTGACGGGGCCACTTGCAATGTCCCGACGTCGCGAGCCCATCCTCGCACCGCATCCCGCCATTGGGGTGCGCCGAGCGGTCCGGCCACTTGGCCATCGTGAGTGACTGGATTGATTGAAAGACCACGGGCCGCCCAAAAGGGGCGGCCCGTGGTGCTCCTTCACCCGCAGGCGCTCCCCACGGTCCCGTGGTCAGCCGCCCAGCTGCGGCGCCAGCCAGGCCAGCACCCGATCGCACTGGGACGGCGTCCCCACGCGCAGCAGGTCGGTGGCGGCCAACAGGGCGTGCACCCGCGGATCCCGATCGGCCACCTTGGTGGCCGCGGCGAACAGGGGGACGATGGCGCGGCCGTTGGCCACGCCCCCATCCATGGGCCAAACCAATCGCACGGCCTGGTCATCCCCTGCCAGAGGGACGAGCACCGCGTGGGCACCCGCGGTGGGCACCCCGGCCCGATCGCTCCCCAACACGGGCGGGAAGGCGTACCGCACCCCGTGGCGCAGAAACTCCAGCAGCGCCGACGCGCGCACCGTGCGGGACCCCGGGCGGCACACGGCGGCCTGCCGCAGTCGGCCCACCGAGCGATGCACGGCACTGGTGCTGGTGGCCATCGCCCCGGCGAGCGGCTCGTAGCGCTCCTCGGGGACCAACGCCAGACGAAGCGCGACCGCCACGTCGAATGGCCGGAGTGTGGGTTGCGTGGGCACGGGCGGGGGGAGGGGGGGGAAGGTGCGTGCCGGATTTTTCGTCCCAATTTCATCCCTAACTTCGCGCGGATGGGCACGGTTCCGCTACTCCCTCCGTGTGACGTGCCGTCTACTGGCATGCCCCGCCCGGAATGGCGAGTTTTGGCGGATGGCCACCACCCATCATTTCCATGAACGCCCCGTCTTCCCGCGCGGGTTCCGTTGCGCCAGCCGCAACGTGGGGCTCAAGCCCGCCGCGCGCGACCTGACCCTGTTTGCCTCCGCGGTGGAGGCGCAGGCGGCGGCGGTGTTCACCCGTAACCACTTCCCCGGGGCCCCCATCATCCTGGGGCGGGAGACGCTGCGCGCCGGCCGCCTGCAGGCGGTAGTGGCCAACAGCAAGGTGAGCAACGTGGCCACCGGGGCGGAGGGGGTGGCCCGGGCGCGGCGGATGGCCGTCGCGGCGGCCGCGGAGCTGGGCATCGCCGCCGATCGCGTCCTGGTGAGCTCCACGGGGGTCATCGGGGTGCCGCTCCCCATCGAGAAGATCGAGCGCGGTATCGTGGGGATGGCCGGCGACCTGCAGGAGGACCCGCTGGTGGGGGCGGAGGGGATCATGACCACCGACACCCACCCCAAGGCGCTCTCGGCGTCGGTGGGGGACGCGGTGATCACCTGGGTGGCCAAGGGGTCGGGGATGATCGAGCCGAACATGGCGACGATGCTGGCGTACATCTTCACCGACGCCGCGTTGGAGGCGCCGGTGCTGGACGCGCTGCTGCGCGAGGCGGTGGGGGCGTCGTTCAACCGCCTGTCGGTGGACACCGACACCAGCACGTCGGACACCTGCGCCATCCTGGCCAACGGCTTGGCGGGGGCGGTGGACGTGGCGGCGTTTCGCGCGGCGCTGGTGGCGGGGTGCACGCGGATGACGGAGCTGCTGGCCCGCGACGGCGAGGGGGCGGAGCACCTGCTGCGGGTGACGGTGCGCGGGGCCGCCTCCGACGCCGAGGCGCACGTGGTGGCCAAGTCGATCGTGAATTCCCCGCTGGTGAAGACGATGGTGCACGGCGCCGACCCCAATGTGGGGCGGCTGCTCATGGCCGTAGGCAAGTGTTTCGCGTGCACCATCCACCCCGCCTCCACCGACGCCTGGATCAACGGCGTGCAGGTGGTGGCGGGAGGGGAGCGGCTGCCCTTTGATGACGCGGTGGTGCGCGCCACGCTGGCCGCCGAGGTGGTGGAGATCGCGGTGGCGTTGGGGGTGGGGGACGGCGAGGCGCGCGCGTGGGGGTGCGACCTGACCAAGGGGTACGTGGAGGAAAACGCGGCGTACTACAGCTCGTGACGGCTGGGCGGCGCGGGTGACGGTGCCCGCCGCGCCACGCGCCGCTTACCCCCCCAGCGCCGCCAGGTCCTGCGCACCGTCCCCGCGCGCCACCGCCGCCGTGAGCCGCGCCCCCAGCGCGCGGAGCATCGGCAGCTCGGCGTCGCCCTGCTCGAGCATGAGCCCGACGTCCTTGTCGGCCACCTCCACCGCCAGCTGCGCGGGGAGGTAGCGGCGGGCGGCCATCATGGGGCCGCGGAAGGCCACGGTGCCGGTGAGATTGACCCGGGCGAGCATGGCCATCACCTCCTGCCGCTCCACCCCGTGCCCCTCCATGAGGGCAAAGACATCGGCCATCAGCCCCACGGTGCCCAGCACCATGGCGTTGCCCGCCAGCTTGTGACAGGCGGCGAGGTCGGCGCGCTCCCCCACGTACCAGAGCTCGCCGGTCATCTCGGCCAGGTGGGCGCGCACATGCTCGACGTGCACGGCGGGGCCGGCCACCAGCATCATCCCCTTGGCGGATCGCGCGGCGCCGGGCCCCATCATGACGGGCGCATGCAGGTAGGGGACGCCGGCGGCCGCCAGCGTCGCGGCCCGGCGGGCGGTGCGCGCGGGACTGGTGGTGCTGTGGTCCACGATCACGGCTCCGGGCGCCAGCCCCGGGCGCAGCGCGTCCACCACCGCGTCCACGGCGTCGTCATCCAGCAGCACCAGGTGCACGCGCGAGGCCCCCCGCACCGCCTCGGCGGGGGTGTCGCACACCGAAACGCCCAGCGGGGCCAGCGCCTCGGCCCGGTCGCGGGTGCGGTTCCACACCGCCACCCGCGTGCCGCCGCGCGCCATCAGCCCCTCCACGAACGCACTCCCCAACACCCCAGTCCCCAACACAGCCACCTGCGGCATCCTGCCGACCCCTCGCTCACATGCGCAGCCGCCGGTCCCGACCCCGGCCGCGTCGCGAGGACACCGGGCCAGCGAACGCTGCTCCCTTGCGAATGAATTCCCGGACGAGAATACGCAAGCGGCCCCGACCATATGCGCAGGGTCCGTGACGTTCAGCGCGGGTTCACCACGCCCCCCCGCGCGTTGAACCGGGGGGTTGGGAGGCTCAGCGGCCGCCCGCGCCCGCCGGCGGCGCGGTCCAGCGGTTGTCGTCGGGATTGCGGTCGGGGACGCGCCGCCGTGGGTCCAGCGTGATCGCCTCGATGCGACGCCCGCCAAAGTCGAGCGTCGCCGTGAAGGTGCGCGCCCCGGCAAACCAGACGTCCACCGGCCAGGTGACGCGCGCCGTCACGCCGTCCACCATGACGGCGTTGGGCATTGGGCGGATGGGTGCGCCGGTGGGGGCGAACCTCACCTCCAGCTCCACCGGCGCGGGCATCTGGCCGTCCTGCGCCACCACCACCGTGGTGCGCGGGCCGCGCACCGTCACCGAGGCGAGGCGCGGGTCCGCCGACTCGGTGCCAAAGAGCCACGCGTTCCAGAACCACCCCAGGTCGCGCCCCAGCGCCCGCTCCATGAAGAACATCCAGTCCCAGGCGGTGGGGTGCTTGAAACGCCACGCCACCCCGAATTCGCGGTGCGCGCGCTGCACCGCACGGTCCCCCACGACCCCCCCCAGCATGGAGAGCATCAGCGGGGTCTTCTGGTAGGTGGTGAAGCCGTAGAGCTGCGGGCCGGCGTAGTTGGCGTTCCAGATCATCGGCGGCTCCGCCTCGCTACCGGCAGTGCGCCCGTACGACTGCCCCAGCCCGTCCAGCACCGGCGCCTTCCCGGCGGCGTCGGCGTCGGAGAGGAGGTTCATGTACTGGTTGATCCCCTCATCCAGCCAGCCATGCCAGGTCTCGTTGTTCCCCACCACCATGGGCCACCACTGGTGCCCCGTCTCGTGGTCGGCGGCCCCCTGGTTGGAGTTGATGACCATGGGGTATTCCATCCCCGCACTGGGGCCGTCCTGCAGCGTGAGCTGCGGGAACGGATAGGGGAACCAGAGGCGCGAATAGAACTCCAGCGCGTGCCGCGTGATGTCGCCGGCCCGGGCAAAGAGCCCTGCGCGCCCGGGGAGGTACAGCATGTGGATCGGGATCGCCCCGCGCCCGGGGATGGTGGCGCGCGTGGCCTGCCACACGTACCGGCGCGCCGTGGCCCACGCGAAGTCGTTGACCGAATCGGCGCGGAAGTGCCAGGTGAGGCGCCCCGTGGCGGAGGGCACCGTGGCCATCCCGGTGCTGGCCTCATCGGGGCCCACGATGGTGGTGACGGCGTCGGACGCCGTGACCTGCGCCAGCCGCTGCCGCACCACCGGCGTGAGCACCGCCTCGGCGTTCTGCAGCGTGCCGGTGCCGCTCACCAGCCACCCGGCGGGGACGCTGATGCGCACGTCGTACGAGCCGAAGGCGTTGTAGAACTCCGAGGGGCCGAGGTACAGCTCGGTGTCCCAGCCGCGGACATCGTCGAGCATGGCCACCCGCGGGAACCACTGCGTGGGCTGGAAGAGGGTATCGGCCCACCGCTGCACCATGCGGTGCCCGCTCCCGGGGCCGCCGGGGAGCTTGTGCGACCAGTCCACCGCCAGCACCGCCTGCGCGCCGCTGGGGATGGGCGCGGCCAGGCGCAGCCGCGCGACGGTGGAGCGCCCCTGCTGCAGCACGTTCCCCGGGGCCGCGGCGGCGGCGCCCTGCTGCGCGGCCACCAGCGCGCGAGCCCCGGTGCTGCCGTCGCCCACGGGGGCGTTGGAGGCGACGTCCACCGGGGCGCCGTCCACCGTCATCCGCGTGATGACCATGCCGTCGGTCACCTCCGCGGGGACCCACGGGGCGGCATGCGGGTTGGTGCCGATGAAGTGGTTGGGGTACAGCTTGAGCGTCAGCTCCCGCAACGCCTCGGGGGACCGGTTGTGCACGGTGATGCGCGCGGTGCCGGTGAGGCGCTGGGTCCCGGGGTCGAGCGCCACATCGATGGCGTAGTCGGTGCGCAGCTGCCAGTAGCGCGGGCCGGGGCGGCCGGTGGAGTCGCGGGTGCCGGCCGCCAGCGCGCGGCGGATGCCGTTGGGGAGCGGGATGTCGCGCCGGATGGCGCGCGGGGGGAGCGGGCGGCTGGCCGTGGCCGTCCCTGGGGCGCCTTGCGCGCCCACCGAGTGGTGCGCGCCCCCGGGGAGGGCGAGCAGGACCGCGGGGATCAGGTACGCGGCGAACCGCGACGGCAGCGACGGCGACGGCAGGCGTAGGCGGTGAAGACGGGTCATGCCGGAACTTACCGCGCCACGTCCCCTCCGGCCTCCGCCGTCTCGGCCCCGCGTTCCTGGCACCAGTGCCGAAGTAGCGCCCGCAGCGCCGGAAAGGCCACGGGCTTGACCAGGTGGTGATCGCAGCCGGCCTCGAAGGAGCGGCGCCGGTCTGGCGGCTGCCCCCAGCCGGTGAGCGCCACCAGCAGCGCCGGCGTGTCCCCTTCGGCGGCGCGGATGGTGCGCGCCACCTCGTGACCGCTGGCCCCCGGCAGCCCGATGTCCAGCAGCACCACGTCGTGCGGGTCGTCCAGCTGCCGCCGCGCGGCGCAGGGGCCGTCGTAGCACACCGCCACGTGGTGCCCGTCGCGCGTGAGCAGCAGCGCCAGGGCGTCGGCGGCATCGACGTTGTCGTCCACCACCAGGATGCGCAGGCCTCGGCGCAGGACGGCATCGGACGGGGAGGCCGCGCGCCCACCGGGGGCCAGCAGCGTGGCGGTCCGGGTGGCGGGGAGCCGCATCACGAAGCTGCTGCCGTGCCCGATCCCCTCGCTGTGCGCGGTGAGGGTGCCGCCCTGGCGCACGACCAGTCGTCGGGCCAGCGCCAGACTGATCCCCAGCCCCTGCCCCACTCCCGGCCCCACTCCCTGCCCTGCGTGGCTGGCATGCGCCGCGATCTGCGCCAGCGGCGTGAACACCGCCTCCAGGTCGCCGGGCGGGATCCCCACCCCGTCGTCGCGCACCGCCACGCGGACGCGCGTGTCGGTGCAGGCCACCTGCACCGACACCACGCCGCCGCGGTGGCTGAAACGCACGGCATTGTGCAGGAGGATGGTGAGCACCCGCACCAGGCGAGACGGATCGGCGCGCAGCGTGATGGGGCCGGGGGGCCCGTGCCGCTGCAGTTCCACCCCCAGGTCGGCGGCGACGGGGAGCACGGCCTCGCACGCCTGGTCCAGCAGGGGCTCGAGGCGACAGGCCACCAGGTGCATCGGCAGCCGCTCCTCGTCCAGCTCGCGCAGCGCCAGCAGGTCGTCCAGCAGCTGGGTGACGCGTCCCCCTTCCTCTTCAATGACCGTCCGCGCCCGGCGCACCTGGGGATCGGTCTGCGCGGCGGGGGCCAGCAGCGCGGCGGCGTGCAGGACGGGGGTGAGCGGTTGGCGCACGGCGTGCGCCACCGCGCCCAGGAGGCGGTCCTGCCGGCGCAGCTGCTCCCGCAGCGCGTCCACCAGCCCCATGTTCTCCAGCAGCAGGCCGACGCCATTGGCGACCGCCACGGTCAGGGCGACGACCTCGGGGGGAAACGGCTCCGCATGGGGGTAGAGCCGGACCTCCCCCAACCGCTCGCCGAGGCGACTGCGGAGCGTGAGGCACAGCGGGGGCGGCGCGCCCCTCACGGGATCGCGCGGGACGGCGCCGTCGGCAGCGGCCGATCGGGCGTCATGGGCGCCCAGATCGGCCTCCACATGGCGGGCGCCGGTGAGCTCCTGCAGCACCTGCGTGGCGGTGCGCAGGAGCTCGTGGGTGCCCTGGGCCACCTGCAGCGCCACCGAGGCGTCGGCCAACCGGTGGAGCAGTCCGGCCGGCGTGGGGCAGTGCACCACCGAATGCGTCGCGTCGTCGCAGACGAGACAGCTGGCCGGCGTCACGGGGGTCAGAACGGACTCATGCATTGCGGCACCAACGCGTGCCGGAGGGCGTGCGTTCCGCCGCCCTGCCGGCAGGGCTACCCCGCAAGCGCCGCGGCCAGGCGATGCGCGGTGATGGCGCCATGGGAGGCGTGCCAGGTCACGCGCCCTTGATGGACCACCAGCGCCTGCGGCGACTCGTGGCGCACCCCGGTGGCCGCCTCGATCGCCTGCGAGAGCGGGCGTTCGTCCTGCACCACCACCACGCGCACGGGTGCTGCGGGGTGGGCGCGGCGGAACGCCTCCAGCTGCGCATGCGCCGCATGGCTGATGGGACAGGTGCGGCTGTGCTTGAACAGCAGCAGCGGCTGGTCACTGGCCAGGAGGCGCGCCGCCTCCTGCTCCGCCGCCGACCCCGGCGCCGGGTCGCCGGAGGCACGCGCGGGGGCGGGTGCCGGCCCGTCCCCCCGGGCCTCCGCCAGCGCGGCCTCGTAGGCGGCGGCCGACTGCGCCCCCACCAGGCGGCGCTGTTCCACGCCGTCGCGGAACAGCAGCACCGTGGGGAGCGCGCGCACCCCCAGGGCCGCCACCGTGGCGGGGTTGGCGTCGGCGTCCAGCGCGCGCACGCGAAGGGCGCCAGCGTGCCGCGCCGCGAGAGCCTCCAGCACGGGGGTGAGGGCGCGGCAGGGGGTGCACCAGGCGGCCCACACGTCCACCAGCACCAGGCCGGGGGCGCGGGTCACCTCGGCGTCCCAGCGCGCATCAGTCACGGAGTCCAGGGGCATGCGCG